>JACMLS010000251.1 GCA_014379485.1 Bacteroidia bacterium
CGTTTGGTTTTTTAAACAAAGAAGAGGTACTTGGAAAAACAGCAAGAGAATTAAATCTTATTTCTAAACCTGAGCAGCGCGAAGAACTGACCGAAATGCTCAGGAAATATAAAGTTGTAAAAAATTTTGAAATTGAATCGTTTACCAGGCAAGGCGCATCTTTCTGGATCTCTACTTCTATTATAATTATTGAAGTTGAAAATGAACCTTGTCTTTTTTCTATTTCTGTAGACATAAGCAACCGTAAAAAAGCAGAATCTGAGGTCAGACAGCTTAACCACTTTCTTGACACCATTCTTGAAAACATACCCAACATGGTTTTTGTTAAGGATGCTGATGAGTTGCGTTTTGTGCGTTTTAATAAAGCCGGAGAAAAACTGCTCGGATATTCCCGCAACGACCTTATTGGAAAAAACGATTATGATTTTTTTCCGAAAGAACAGGCAGATTTTTTTACTGTGAAAGACCGTGAGGCATTAGACAGAAACAACGTTACTGATATTGCAGAAGAGAAAATAAAAACTTCTACCGGTGAATTGTGGCTGCATACAAAAAAAATTCCGGTTGCCAATGAAAGCGGAAAAGTTGTTTACCTGCTTGGAATTTCTGAAGACATTACTGAGCAGAAAAAAGCGCGCGAAGAACTTCTGGAGTTGAACACGCAGCTCGGGCAAAAAGTAGCAGAGCGCACAAATGAAGTAAATGCAAGCGAGAAAAAATTCCGCGCTCTTATTGAAAACAGCGCCGATGCTATTTCTATGGTTTCTGAAAACGCAGAATTACTTTACCTGAGTCTTTCTTTTGAGCGTTTGTTTGGCTATACACTTGATGACCTCAAAGACAAGCACCCTTCGTGGATGATCCATCCGGAAGATGCTGAAAAAGTGCAGGACGTTTTTATGAATGCCATGAAAAACCCGGGAATACCTCAATACAGCATACATCGTTTAAGACACAAAACAAAAGAGTGGGTTTACGTTGAAGGCACAATGAGCAATATGCTCAACAACAAAAACGTAAAAGCAATTGTATCTAACTTTCACGATATTACTGAAAGAAAAAACAGCGAAGAAAAAATAAAAAAATATACCGTAGAACTTGAGCGCTCCAACAAAGAACTGGAACAATTTGCTTACATAGCCTCTCATGACCTGCAAGAGCCCCTGCGTATGGTTGGAAGTTATATGCAGTTGCTGCAAAAACGTTACAAAGATAAGTTAGACGAAGATGCAAATGAATTTATTTATTATGCTGTAGACGGTGCAATGCGTATGAAACAACTCATCAACGACCTGCTCAATTACTCGCGCACAAACAAAGAAGGCGAACTCAGCAATGTAATTTTTACTGATGTATTGAATGATGTGATACAAAATCTGAAGACCAGCATTGAAGAAAATAATGTGATCATAAACTTTGCCAACATGCCGGTAATTTATTGTGACAGGACACAAATGATACAACTTTTTCAGAACCTGATCAGCAACTCAATTAAATTTAAAAAAGATGACGTTGATCCGATAATAAACATTAATGCAGAAAAAGTGGGACCCAACTGGTTATTTTCTTTAGAAGACAATGGCATTGGTATTGAAGCGCAATACTCAGATAAGATCTTTATTATTTTTAAACAACTGCATGACAAATCAAAGTATAAAGGAACCGGAATAGGCCTTGCTATTGCAAAAAAAATTGTGGAGCGGCACGAAGGAAAAATCTGGTTCGAATCCACTCCCGGAAACGGAACAACTTTTTATTTTACAATTAAAGCATAAACCATGAAACATATAGAAATTCTGCTTGTAGAAGATAATCCGGGCGACGTAAGGCTTACGAGAGAAGCATTAAAAGAAAGTAAGATCGCCAATAACCTGCATGTGGCAACAGACGGAGACCAGGCACTTCAATACCTGAAAAAAAACGGAAAATTTGCTGATGCCATTACACCTGACCTGATATTGCTTGACCTGAACCTTCCAAAAAAAAGCGGAATGGAAGTGCTTGCAGAAATTAAGGCGCACGAAAAGCTTATGGTCATACCAGTAGTAGTGCTCACAACTTCTCAATCAGAAAAAGATATTCTTGAGAGCTATAAGCATCATGTAAATTGTTATGTTTCAAAACCGGTTTCTTTTGACTCCTTTATTGAAGTGGTTAAGAGTATTGAAGATTTCTGGTTTACATTGGTTAAACTACCTAAAATAAAATAACGCTTAGTGTACAACGAATTAAATATACTTCTTGTAGAAGACAACCCCGGAGACGCGCTGCTGATAAAAGAAATGGTGCGCGACTCGGAATTCAAAAGCGCTACGTTAATTGTTGTGTCTTCGCTTGCTGCGGCGCAACGGGAGAACGTTGCCGGAAAAAAAATAGCGCTCATATTGCTAGACCTGAGTTTGCCTGACAGCGAAGGCATGGCATCCATACACGCTATGCGCGAACATTTTCCTGACAGTGTACTTATTATTCTTACCGGCCTCGATGATGAAACCGTTGCGGTAAATGCACTAAAAGAAGGCGCGCAGCATTACCTTGTAAAAGGAGAGATCAACGAAAAAATCCTGGAACGATCTATACGTTACGCAATAGAGCGGCATGAAATAATAAACAAACTGAAATTATCTGAAGAAAAATTTTCGAAATTGTTTTATGCAAATCCGATGATAGTTCTGATCACATCTTATAAAGACGGTACGATCATAAGTGCAAATGACGAGTGCCTGAGAGCTTTTGAATATACAAGAGAAGAGCTGATAGGAAATACGGTGCCGGGTTTAAATATGTGGCACGACTCTATTGACAGGGAGCAGACGCTGAAACTATTAGAGCGTGACGGGGTTATTAAAAATCAAGAATCGCGCTTTCGCTCAAAAAGCGGAAAAATAAGGCATGGACTTATCTCTGTTGAAATATTAGAACTGCCCGAAGGAAAAGTGCTGGTAACATTTGCCAATGATATTACCGACCTTAAAAAAACAGAAGATGCGCTGAAAGAAAGCGAGGTTCAGCTCAGGGAAACTTTTAATGAACTAAATACTTATTTATACAAATCCTCTCACGACTTAAGATCGCCGGCAGCAAATATAAATGCGGTATTGAGCCTCCTTTCAAAACAAGGACTGAGCAGTGAGAATTTTGAAAATTATTTAA
>JACMLS010000026.1 GCA_014379485.1 Bacteroidia bacterium
AGGAGCCGATCCTGAAGAGGAGTGGGTTTCCGACGCCACTCGGGCGCTGGCGGGGAAGATCGCGCTAATTTGTTCATTTAGCTTTTACTTTTCAATTTATTCAAACTCTTCTCAATGTATTTCTCGTTGGTTATTAAAGCTCTTTGTATTCTTCTTGCATATGTAATACTATCAATAATTTCTTTTTGTTTTTCTTCGATCATTTTTTTCTGTTCTTCAGTCTCTCTGCTCTTGATTTCAATTAATCGTTTTTGTTTACGGGTTGTATTTAATGATTTAAATACAAAGCTTGCAAAAACTATTACCAACAATAAACCGATAGCAACAGACCAAATAACAATTTTCTGTTTCCTGTTTTTTTCATCTGCCACGGCTTGTTGTTTTTCGAGTTCACTTTTATGTTCTGCATTAGCAACAGCTTCTTTTTTATCATAATCATATTGAAACTGTTTTTTAAGAGAGGCCTTACGTGTTTCCTGATTGTTAATACTGTCTCGCATTTGAATTTCTAATTCATACATATCAAAGGCTTCTTTAAATTTGTTTTGCTTTCTGTAAATATTCTTAAGCAAAGAAGCAGCATCTTGAATATTAAGCGGGGACCCTAGTTCATCAGCGGTGCGCATACTTCGTGTGGCATAAACAATTGCATCCTCAACTTTCCCCTGCTTTAATAAAATAGCCCCGATATCCTTTAAAGAGTATGCAATTCCCATTTTGTCCTTAATTTCTTCTCTTATTTGTAAACTCTTACTAAAGAACTCAAGAGCTTTAGGGAGGTCGCCCTGATCACTATAAATATTTCCAATATTGTTTAAAGAGTAAGAAATTCCCCTTTTGTCCATAGTTTCTTCCTGAATTTTTAAACTCTTATGAAAGAATTCTAGAGCTCTAGGGAAGTCACCCTGTTTGTAATAAATAAGCCCAATGTTGATTAAAGAGATTGCAATTCCCTTATTGTCCATAATTTCTTCTTGAATTTTTAAACTTTTATGATAGAACTCAAGAGCTTTAGGGAAGTCGCTCTGATTGTAATAATTTAGCCCGATGTTATTTAAAGAGTAAGAAATTCCCCTTTTGTCCATAATTTCTTCCTGAATTTTTAAACTCTTATGGTAAAACTCCAGAGCTTTAGGGATATTGCCTTTTTGATCAGCAAGAAAACCAATATTGTTAAGCGCGCCTGCGAGATGTCTAAAATAAAATTTCTTTAGGGCCGATGTCGGGGCGGTGGAGACACATTTCTCAGCCAATTTTAATAATTGTTCATTGTAAACAGGCCACTCTTCGTCACTTGCAGTTTCAGTGAGTTCATTTAAAATATTACAACGAGTTGTGTCGTGATTAGCGTTTTTAAGAGCGGTCTTTAAAGAATCGGTCGGATTAATTTGAGAGTAGGAGTGAAGCTGAATGCAAATGAATGCAAAACAAAAAATAAAGTATTTTGTTAATTTGTTCATTTAGCTTTTACTTTTCAATTTATTTAAACTTTTTTCAATGTATTTCTCGTTGGTTATTAAAGCTCTTTGTATTCTTCTTGCATAAGTAATGCTGTCAATAATTTCTTTTTGCTTTTCTTCGATCACTTTTTTCTGTTCTTCAGTTTCTTTACTCTTGATTTCAATTAATTGTTTTTGTTTTCGTGTTGTGTTTAACGATTTAAATACAAAGCCTGCAAAAACTATTACCAAAAATAAACCAATAGCTACAGACCAGATAACAATTTTCTGTTTGCGATTTTTTTCATCGGCTACGGCCTGTTGTTTTTCGAGTTCGCTTTTATGTTCTGCATTAGAAACGGCTTCTTTTTTATCATAATCGTATTGAAACTGTTTTTTTAAAGAAGCCTTACGGGTTTCCTGATTACTAATACTGTCACGCATTTGAATTTCTAATTCATACATATCAAAGGCTTCTTTAAATTTGTTCTGCTTTCTGTAAATATTCTTAAGCAAAGAAGCCGCACCTTTAATATTCTCAGGAAATCCTAATTCTTTAGCTGTACCCATGCATCGTGTAGCATAAACAAATGCCTCAGTAACCTTCCCTTGCTTTAATAAAATATTCCCAATGTTGATTAAAGAGGAAGCGATTCCATCTTTGTCCATAATTTCTTCCCGAATTTTTAAACTCTTTTTAAAGAACTCCATCGATTTAGGGTTATCGCCTTGATCACCATAAATAACCCCAATATTAAGTAAAGAAGTAGCGACTCCCTTTTTATCCATAATTTCTTCCTGAATTTTTAAACTCTTATTATAGAACTCCAGCGCTTTAGGAATGTCGCCTTGATTGCTATAAATTGACCCAAGGTTGATTAAAGACATGGCTATTCCCCTTTTGTCTTTAATTTCTTCCAGAATTTTTAAACTCTTATGATAGAACTCCAGCGCTTTAGAGATGTCGCCCTGAGTATTATAAATAAACCCAATGTTGTTTAAAGAGGTAGCAATTCCCTCTTTTTCCATAATTTCTTCCTGAATTTTTAAGCTTTTATGAAAGGCCTCTAGAGCCTTATGAATGTCGCCCTGATTACGATAAATAAAACCAATGCCATTTAAAGAGCCGGCAATTCCTTTTTTGTCCATAATCTCTTCACTTATTTTTAAACTCTTATGATAGAACTCCAGTGCTTTAGGGATGTCACCCAGTTCAATAGCAAGAAACCCAATATTGTTAAGGGCGCTGGCAAGATATCTAGAATAATATTCCTTGAGCGCGGTGGTTGCTGCAGTGGATTCACATTTCTCAGCCAAATTTAATAATTGTTCATTATAAACAGGCCACTCTTCGTCACTCGCAGTTTCAGCGAGTTCATTTAAAATATTACAACGAGTTGTGTCGTGCTTAGCGTTTTTAAGAGCAAGCTTCAGAGAGTCGATTTCGTTCTGGCCATAAGCAAAAGTTGAACAAATAAAAATTGCCGACCAGATGAAATAATATTTTAGGGTCATAATTTCATTTTGCCAAGCAATGAAATAACGGTTTGTAGCCACCAGCTTATACAATGGCCCTGTGTTTCGCGTAGTTATTATTTTGTATGTTGCGTTGGGAAGCAATTATTTTTTAGTAACGAAGACTTCAAAATTTATTTTATGTAGGTTTTGATTTGATGCAGATTCTTTCTTTCCTCCTCCCAGGTTTATCAAAGCAAATTTATTCCTCTATTGATGTCGCACTCAACTTTTTGTCCATTGCCACCAGTTCCCGCATGTTTATGGATAGACAAATGAAAACGATCTTTCTCTTTGCTTGCTTCTTCAACTCCATTGACAACGTCAAGGAGTGGGTGTTTTATAAAGTCTTTTAATTCCATATCCCGTAATTTTTCCCGCGCCAGCACTTTTTTATCCGTGGAAGCTCTGGAGTGAAGTCGGGCTAAACCTTTTCTTTGTCCATCATAATTGTCTGCGTTCTGTCTGGTCCCACAGAAACAATACTGATCGGAACTCCGCATTCTTTTTCAATGAACTCAATATATGCTATGAGAGCAGTTGGTAAAGCGTTTTTATCGGTTTTAATTTCTGAGTTCCAGCCTTTCATTGAAACGTAGTGTGGAGTAAGATCTTCCTGGTTAAAAGTGTAAGGCAGGTGATCGATCTTTTTTCCTTTGTAAGAATAGGCGGTGCAAATTTTTATTTCGTCAAATTCATTCAATACGTCTGCTTTCATCATCATCATTTCTGTAACACCATTGATCATGATGGCGTATTTTAATGCAGGCAGGTCTAACCAGCCGCAACGACGTGGTCTTCCGGTTGTGCTTCCGAATTCTTTTCCTATCTGTCTCATTTTTTCTCCTGTTTCATCATTTAATTCAGAAGGAAACGGACCACTTCCAACGCGCGTGCAATAAGCTTTAAAAATTCCTATTACACGACCAATCTTTCCGGGAGCAATTCCTAAACCTGTGCAAGCGCCCGCAGTAACGGTGTTTGACGATGTAACGAATGGATACGTTCCAAAATCAATATCAAGCATAGAACCTTGTGCGCCTTCTGCAAGAATTTTTTTATCGGCATTCATTGCAGTGTTCAAATAATATTCACTGTCAATAAATTCCAATTCTTTTAAGCTTGCAAGCGAATCGAACCATTCTTTTTCTGCTGTTTTCAAATCATATTCAAATTTATGAAATGCCAAGATTTGTTCGTGCTTTGCAACCAGAAAATCATATTTCTCTCTGAAATTATCGAGCAAAATATCTCCTACTCTTAAACCGTTTCTACCTGTCTTGTCCATGTAAGTCGGCCCAATTCCTTTTAATGTACTTCCTATTTTATCTTTTCCTTTTGATGCTTCAGAAGCTGCATCTAAAAATTTATGTGTAGGAAGAATTAAATGTGCCCTGCGCGAGATCAGTAATTTTTTTCTGATATCCACTCCAAGTTTTTTCAGAGCATCCATTTCCTTTTTAAAAACGATCGGATCGATCACAACACCGTTACCAACAACGTTAATATTTGTGTCATGAAAAATTCCGCTTGGAATGGTGTGCAGTACGTGTTTTATTCCGTTAAACTCAAGTGTGTGCCCGGCATTTGGTCCACCTTGAAAACGTGCAATAATATCGTAATCGGGAGTCAATACATCCACAATTTTTCCTTTTCCTTCGTCGCCCCATTGGAGGCCTAGTAGAACATCTGTAGTCATTTAGTTGTCAGTTATCAATTGTAAGTTAATAGTTGTTAGTTAGCTGTTATAAGTTTCCTCTCGTCCTTCGCCTCTCTCACTTTTCACTCTAAAAAGAAATCCCCCGAATTAACGGGGGAAGTTCAAATATACTACCAATAAAAATTCTACAGGGCAATGCTCATATTTTGTTTATAATTTATTTGAGCTTTGGAATTGCTTTTTCTACGCTTTCGCAAACTGTGAAAAGTGTGTTTAACTTGGTAATGACTAATAATTCGTTTACTTTTTTAGAAACGTTGGCAATGATCACTTCTCCGCCTTCTTTGCGGGCACGGCTTAAGAGGTTTATTAACGTATTAAGTCCGCTGCTGTTCATGTATTTCAATTCACCAAGGTCAAAAACGTATTTCAGTTTTTTCTCTAATAAAAGATTATCCATGTCAGAATTCAGATCATTGGCCTGGTTTTTATCTATCAGTTCTCCGAACAGTTTTACTACTGTTACATCCAGCTCTTGCGAAATTTTGTGGTTGAAAATCATACTTGTTGGTTCTTATTTTTTTGTTGATGGAATTTTATGAAAACATTTTCCTGTTGATGTAAGACTGTTGCAATGTCCGTAAAAATTGAGGGAGTGATGGCTGATGTTGAAGTTAAGCATCTCTCCGGCCATTTGCTGGATTTGTTGAATGCGCGGATCGCAGAACTCAAAAACGTGTTCGCAATCCTGGCAAATTAAATGATCGTGTTGTTTAAACGCATAAGCTTTTTCAAACTGTGCCATGTTTTTGCCGAACTGGTGTTTTGTAACCAGACTGCTCTCTAATAACAATTCAATTGTATTGTATAAAGTGGCACGGCTTACCCTGTATTTTTTATTTTTCATCAGCACATAAAGGCTCTCAATATCAAAATGCCCGTCGTGAGAATAGATTTCGTTTAAAATGGCATAGCGCTCAGAAGTTTTTCTGTGACCTTTATCTGTAAGGAATTTGGTGAAAATTTCTTTTACCGTATCTTTTGTTTCTTCGCTAACCATTTACTTATGAAAAATAAGGAACGCTAAGGTAACAATTGTGGGAGAATTTTAAAAGATTAATTTTTGCCGGATACATTAGAAATTTTCGCTTTCTTTCGCCGCGAATGGCACAAATTCACGCAAATATTGTTGTATTCGCGAAAACGCAACTGTATATCACCCCTTAAAAATTATTCGCGAAAATTCGTGCTATTCGCGGCTACCCCTTTTGTGGCTCCGGATTTAATTTTCGGAGGCAGAACGGGCGTTTCCGTCTTCTTTTTCTCCGTCTACACGGGTAATACTGATTACCCCCGGCACCTTTTTTAGTTTCCCGATCAGTTGGGTAAGGTGGTTGGTGTCATGCACGTAAACCATAATCGTTCCCTCAAAAATTCCATCGTCAGTATCAAAATTAATACTACGCATATTAACGTTGTATTGTGTTGAGATTATTTTAGTGATATTGTTTACCAGGCCCAACTCATCAGAACCAGTAATTTTTATTCCGGCCAAAAAAGAAATGAGTTGCTGCGAGTTCCATTTTGCTTTTACCACACGATACGCGTAGTTGGAAAGTAACTGAACGGCATTAGGGCAATTAACACGGTGAATTTTTATTCCTTCGCCAATAGAAATAAAACCAAAAACGTCGTCGCCCGGAATTGGATTGCAACAGGGAGAAAGTTTATAATCTAATTTCTGCATATCATCACCAATTACCAGCAGGTCTGTTTTTCCGCGGGCGCTGCTTACCATTTGCTCCAGCGTTTTGGGTTGCTCTTTCTTTACGTTCTTGGTTGGATTTTCTTTATGCTCAATAAATTCTTTTATTTCTTTACTGTCAATAGCGCCTTTAGCCACGCGGTAAAAAACTTCCTGCGAGGTAGGCAGCTTTAAAAACGTGCCGAAGTCTGAAATATTCTGAATAGTAAAATCAAGTTTATGCCTGTAAAATTTACGTTCAAGAATTTCTCTTCCTTCATCTGCCACTACTTTTCTCTGCTCTTTAAGCGCGTGTTTTATTTTTGATTTTGCTTTTGCTGTGATCACAAAATTGATCCAGTCTTCGCGCGGACTTTGTTTGTTGCTGGTAAGAATTTCTACCTGATCGCCGCTTTTTAATTCATGGCTCAGCGGTACAAGTTTGTGATTTACTTTTGCGCCAATGCATTTTGCCCCCACTTTACTGTGAATCTCAAAAGCAAAATCCAAAGAAGTTGATCCGGCCGGTAGTGTTTTCATATCGCCTTTGGGAGTAAATACAAAGATCTCGTCGGCAAATAAATTCAGTTTAAAATCATCAATAAAATCAAGCGCATTTTCCTCAGGACTTTCCAGCATTTCGCGGATGCGCGAGATCCATTCTTCTAATTGATTTTCTCTTTCTGCGGCACTGTCTTTGTATTTCCAATGCGCGGCATACCCTTTTTCTGCCAGTTCATCCATACGCAAAGAGCGGATCTGAACTTCTACCCATTTACCTTCAGGTCCCATTACAGTAGTGTGTAAAGACTCATAGCCATTTGCTTTTGGCGTAGAGATCCAGTCGCGCAAACGATCGGGGTTAGGATGATAAAAATCTGTAATGATGGAATAAATTTTCCAGCAATCAGTTTTTTCCTGGTCGTAAGGCGTATCTACAACAATTCTTATTGCAAAGAGATCGTAAATGTCTTCAAACTCAACTCCTTTTTCTTTTATTTTATTGTAAATAGAAAAAATAGATTTTGGCCTTCCTAAAATTTTAAATTTCAAACCCTGCTCTGTTAAAATTTCTTTGATCGGCTCAATGAATTTCTGAATGAATTTTTTTCTTTCGGGTTCTGTATCAATTAATTTTTGCGCAATTTCATTATAGGCATCGGGGTTGGTGTATTTTAATCCAAGGTCTTCTAATTCTACTTTTATACCATTCAATCCTAAACGATGTGCAAGTGGTGCGTAGAGGTATAAGGTTTCTGAAGCGATCTTTATTTGCTTATCGCGCTTCATGCTTTCCAACGTGCGCATATTGTGCAGGCGGTCGGCAATTTTTATTAATATTACCCTTATATCGTCACTCAGGGTAAGCATCATCTTTTTAAAATTCTCTGCCTGCAAAGAAGAGGTCTGGTCAAATACTCCTGCAATTTTTGTAAGCCCGTCAATGATCTGCGCAACTTTTTTACCAAACATTCCGCTAATATCTTCAAGCGTAATATCTGTGTCTTCAACGGTATCGTGTAACAATGCGCATACTATTGAAGTGGTACCCAAACCAATTTCTTCTGCGCTGATCTGCGCAACAGCAATGGGATGAAAAATATAAGGCTCGCCGGATTTGCGGCGCATGTTCTTATGCGCTTCCAGTGCAACTTCAAAAGCTTTACGGATCAGTTCTTTGTCGCCCTTTTGTAAAGTACGGCGACTGGCTTTTAGCAGACCTTTATAACGGGCAAGTATTTCTTTTTTTTCTGACTCGAGATTTATGGCTTGCATAAGGGGTTCAATCTTTCAATCCTTAAAGATACAAAATTGCAGCGAAATTTTACATTAAGGGGAATGAACGTCTGATATAAGATATAAGACACGGAGATATAAGACTGGTGCACTAGGTTTTGTTGCAAATACTAACAAACCCAGTCTTATATCCTATATCTTTTTGTCTTTTATCTTTCGGTAATTCCTTATCGCCATTGTGTTTTGGCCGTTAAATTCCGGCATCAATTAAACCGTATGGCTTTTATTGGTGTTGTTCTTGCTACAATAATAACGGGCAGCAACATACACAAAAGGCAGATTCCAAAGGTGCCCAGGTTTAAAAAGATCAGGTACCACCACTCAAAATTTACCGGCACAAAAGAAATGTAGTAAGTACTTTGATCTAATTTTAAAAAATGAAACTGGTTTTGTAAAAAAGCAATTCCAAGACCCAAAATATTTCCCCAAAGCATTCCTTTTCCAATTAAAAGAACGGCCTGCGTTAAAAAGATGCGTTTCACTTTTTTATTACTCATTCCCATTGCTTTTATTATTCCTATCATATTGGTTTTTTCAATGATAAGAATTATTAAAGCAGAAACCATATTGATAACAGAAACAAGGATCATTAAAACCAACACAATAATTGCAGTTGTATCGTGCATGGCCAGCCACTCAAATATGGCGGGGTTAGATTGTTTTACTGTTTGAGATGTAAAATCATTGCCTGTAATTTCATACACTTTATCGGCAACATATTCTTTTTTTTCGTAGTCGATATTAAAATTCCATGCAATGTATTTAAAAAAAGAGATCATGAAAGGGTCTTCGCTTTCATCCAGATCTGCCATGTTTTTCAGATTAATTTCAAAGCCGCCTGTCTGATTTTTTCTCCATCCGTTTATATTTTTTACTTCGTCAAGATTTGTAAACACAATTTGTTTGTCAAAATCTTCAAGGCCTGTTTCATAAACACCGGTAATAATAAAATCTTTTACACGATACCGGTTTTCTGTATGGGCCGTTTGTTCGGTGTCTTGCGGCTCAACAACAGAAGTGTTTGCAGTGTCAGCGTTTTCTACAGAATCTTTTACTTCCACAGAAGTGATAAAATAAATAAACATTTTATCGCCGGTAAGCAAACCAAGGCGGTCAGATAAATATTTTGAAATGAGAATTTGTCTGTCTTCGCTTTTAATAGCGGGGTCAAAAGCTTTTCCGTTTACAATGTGATCTTTAATAAAGCCCCACTGGTAATCAGGCCCAATTCCTTTCAGTAAAATTCCTTCGTTCTCTGTTTTTGTTTTTATGATTCCGCTTTTTGTGGCGAATTGCTGAATATTTGCAATACGGTCATCTGCACGCAGCTCTTTCAGAAACTCCTGGTCTTCGTCAATC
>JACMLS010000252.1 GCA_014379485.1 Bacteroidia bacterium
CTGTAGTTTCTTATACCAATTCCCATTCCGTACAAAGCAAGCGCTCCGATTTCGTTATTGGTAGAGTCAGATGAAATTCCATCAGGATATTTTTCGTTTTCTTTTATCCTTTTAAAATCATCCAGCTTCAGATATTCCGGAACCTTTTTAATTGGCACCGCAAAAGAACCGCAACGTAAAAATTCCATTCTTGCTTTTGGTTCATTATCAAAAGTAAGGTTGTAGTTTTTTACCATTGAATCCAATATCTCCAATCTGCTGTCTGGCCCTTCTAATTGCGCATCAAAGTACACCTGACCGGTTTTGGTAATGGTTATTACCAAAGTGTTTTTAGGTAGTTCTTTGTCAGCAACCGATACTGCAGAAGGTACAACTACAGAAACTGTTTCTGCCTCGCGAAAAGAAGCGGTAAGCATAAAGAAAGTAACAAGCAAAAAAGCCAGATCCACCATGGGTGTCATGTCCAGTGAAGGAGTTCCTCTAGGCATTTTTATTTTAGGCATAGCTCTATTTCTTAATTTGTAAACATTAATATTTCAAAGAACTTTCTGCAAACTTTCTATTTAGATGCAGAAAGATTCTTTATTCCATAAATCTTAGTGGCTAGATGCCGCAAATTCCTGAACAATAGTAAAACTAGCCTCATCCATAGAATAAGTCATAGTATCTATTTTGTTAGAGAAATAGTTATAGAAAATAATAGCAAGGGCAGAAGAGATAATACCAATAGCTGTATTGATAAGTGCCTCAGAGATACCTGTTGCAAGTGCTGTTGTATCAGGAGCTCCTGCATTAGCAAGTGCACCAAAAGCCGTAATCATACCAAATACTGTTCCGATAAGACCAATAAGTGTACCGATAGAAGCACAGGTAGAGATAATTACAAGGTTTTTAGACAACATAGGTAACTCTAGTGAAGTTGCTTCTTCCAGTTCTTTTTGAATGGCAGCATGTTTTTGCTCTTTATCTAAAGTTGCATCGTTTTGCACGAGTTTATACTTTGTTAAACCTGATCGGACCACGTTTGCAAGAGAACCTCTTTGCTTATCGCACTCGGCAATAGCTTCGTCAATTTGCTGGCTTCCTAATAAAGATTTGATCTTACGTACAAACATTCCTGTATTTCCACGTCCTGCAGATTTAGAAAGAGTAATAAATCTTTCTACAGAAATGGCAATAACGGTTAAGAAAACGCCAATTAAGATTGGTACGATCTTACCACCCAGGTAAATTGTTCCGAAATAATATTTTATTGCACTTACTGATACCGCAACTGGTTTATGTCTTTCCGGATCAGTAAAGTTTTTTGGATTACCGAATATTGTAGCGTAAACTATTATTGCAATTATCATTGCAATTACAATTGTTAACCCTGCAAATAATGATGCTGCTTTTGAAGGTCCTTTTGAAGCGTTGTTGCTCATAGTGTTGTTTTTTTAAGGTTTTTTTCGAGTGCCAAACTTAATAAAATATTGTTAATTCTGAAAGGCGGGTTGATTTAAGTTTAGATCAATATTTTGCCTGCTTTCTATACTAAAACGATATTTCTGAGGTAAAATTATACAGAAAAAGCAGACTTGGGTAAGGAATTTTGCAAATGGCGTTTACACGGGGGTAAGTGGCTTTTGGAGATAACGATGGATGTAAGACTGGTGCGATAGGATTTGCCGACGGATATAAGATATAAGACACTTAGATATAAGACTGGTGCACGAGGTATTTAATACGGAAAAGCCTGAGTCGGAAAAACTACTCTGCTACAAAGTTGAAGGGGAGGGATACCATGGCTGCGTATGCTTCGCCGGTTTCTCTGAGGTCGGTGTCAAATTTATCGTAATGCCAGAAAACATCTATCAGATGACCTTTGTCGTAGAGTTTTTCTAATTTAAAAAGCATATCCAATAAAAGACGGCTGGTAAGTGTATTGTAATATTCTAATCTGAATTCTAAAGAAAGCGGATCGAGACTGCCCTGGTTTCCGAATTCATCTAACCATAAATACAACTGTCTGAAAGAATCTGCTGCAAGTGTAGAGGTAGACCTGCCACTTATCACCAGCACTTTTCCATCTCCCGTTAAGGTAATAGCAGGACTTTCTTCAGTCGCTTTGATCTCTAGTGTTTTCATAATTTTAAGCACATGCAAAGCAATAAAAGTAATTACTAATATGCAATAAGTGAAAAGATGGTATTTTTTTTTCTTCTAAGTAGAAAGGCTTAGCGATGAAGGCCTGTTTTTCTCCGCTAAGGGCAAAGAAAGGCAATAAAAATTAAGGTAGCCGTCCCGATAATTTATAGGGACAAATTTTCGCAAATCTGTGTAATGATCAATACGGCAATTGATTCATTCGCGAAAATTTGCGCCATTCGCGGACAAAAAAGGAATTTGCAATGTTCCTTTGCGGAAAAAATCGCATTTCGGCAATTTTGCCTATTTTCGAAATAAAATTGAGGTATGCGGAGACATTTTTTTGCCTTTTCAACATTTGTGCTTACGGGCTTTTTTGGCCAGGCTCAGGTTGTAACAGATTCTATTAAAACAAAAGCAGAGCCTGCAGCCAGCGAGTCAGAAAACAAGCTCAGCATTTCGGGTTATGTTGAAGCTTATTATAATTATGGTATTGGTGCCCCGAAAGCTCAAATGTATCAACCTTACTTTTACAATTTTGCAAGACAAAACGAGGTCAGCTTAAATCTGGCTTATGCAAAACTGGCTTATGCAGATGACAAAATAAGAGGAACACTAAGCCTTATGACCGGAAATTATGCACAATATAACCTGGCCGCAGAGGCTTCAGTTTTTCAAAATCTATACGAAGGTTTTGTTGGCTTTAAGCTGAATAAGAATGTGTGGATAGATGCAGGTGTTTTTTCGTCGCATATAGGTTGCGAAAGCGCCATTGGAAAGGACAATTTTAATCTTACACGCTCATTTATTGCAGAAAACTCGCCTTATTATGAAACCGGTGTTAAACTTACGCATGACCGTGGAAAAAAATGGCTGTTTACTTTTTTGTTGCTTAACGGCTGGCAGAATATGCGCGAAACAAACACAGACAAAGCTGCCGGATGGCATATTGAATTTAAACCAAATTCCAAACTCACCCTTTACTCCTGTTCATTTGCCGGAAACGAAAAAGCAGACACGGCAAAACAGTACCGTCTTTTTCATGATTTTGATTTAGTGTATAATGCCAGTGACAAATTTTCTTTTATGGCATCTTTTGATTATGGAATGGAACAAAAAGCAAAGGGCGATACAACAGCCGGAGACTGGAATAACTGGTTCGGGGGCTGTCTCGAAGCAAAAATCTCTCCCTGGAAAAAAGTTTCTATTGGTTTAAGAGCAGAACAGTACAATGATAAAAACGGTGTTATCATTTCAAAAACCACCAAAAACGGTTTTCAGACATCGGGCCTTTCTGCAAATGTTGATGTGAAACCGCATTCAAATGTAATGTGGAGAACAGAAATAAGATATTTGAACTCCTTGGATGATATTTTTCTTAACAGTAAAAGCAACTCTACCCACATCAATCTTACTGCAGTAACTTCTATAAATATCTCTTTCTGATCTTTGAATGGAGAAAAAAAACCTGAGCCCTGAAGA
>JACMLS010000253.1 GCA_014379485.1 Bacteroidia bacterium
AATCATGGTTTTGTATGCGTTCTGCTTAAATCCGAAAACATAACGCAGGCACTAAAAAAAAGTTACAAGTTTTTTTTAGAAGAAATTTTTGAAAATGAAGCGGTAGAAAAAAATTTCCGGATTCCTGTTTACAAACTATCAGCTAAGATCCACTGCAAACCTTTTACAAAAGTTGGCAGCGGCGTATCCATATGATCGAGATTTGAATACAGTTCTCCTTTATAATTAATTTTATTTTTTTCTTTAAGAGATTTATCAAGCGATAAAAAAATTTCATTTGTCTTAAGCGCGGTTTTATCTTCTTCATCCTCCTCCAAATCTTCAAGACCTCCAAAAGTTACAAAGACCTTTGTTTTATTTCCATTGTCAGTAGCCAGTTTTTTAAATTCATCGAGAATGCAATTGTGATTATAATCTGTTGAGGGACTTGCCGCAATATATGCGCTGAAAATAGTATTCTTGCTTTTAAGGCTCTGTTGAAGAGCAAAGAGCGCAAAGTATCCGCCGAGAGAATGGCCTGTTAAAATCCGTCTGTTTTCATCTGTGCGGTAAGAAGAATCAATTGCAGAAACAAGATCACTGGTAATAAAGGATAAAAACTTGTCTGCACCCCCGCTTACACTCATTTCGTATTCGGGAATTGCTGCAGGAAAAGTCAGATCACGATTGCGCAAAGAATCCATCGTATTAAAATCTTTGTAACCAATTCCGATAAGGATACAGGGGGCGAGCAAACCCACTTCTGAATATTTTTTTTGCAAAGAAGAATAAATTTCGAAATACAAATTTGCATCAGAAAAATAAACAACCGGATATTTTATTTGTTTGTTTGCATCATACCCTTCCGGCAAGGAAATAAAAACCGTAAACGTATCATTCACAGCTTTCGAATACATTTTTTTTGTGATCTCTTTACGGACTTTAGTTTCAGTAATTTCTTTTTTTTCGGGTGTGCTGCTGCAAGCGCTGAAAAGAAGAAATAAAATTACAAAGGGAGAGAATGTTTTCATAATATCTGTACATAAACGAATGTTGCAACCTCTTTATTGTAATTACAAACCTAAAAATTACTACAAGACAAGCAATAAATTCCCCAGGCCATCCAACCAGCAAAAATTACAAAAACAGAATAAACACCACTACCTAATTTTTTTGTTTTCAATCCCCATATTGCAAGAGTTGTAAAAAGAGAATACGCAACAAGGTCAGACCAAACCAAAAAAGTTTTTAATTCTACATGTCCCCACTTAACAGCCATAATGTTTATCAAACCAAAAAAAATATTTAAGCCCGAAGCCCAGAACAACCACAGCTTTGTCCAATAGCTAAGGACAAATTTTTCATTAAAAAGTTTGGTGCTTCTATTTAAAACATTTTGCCCGAAAGGCTCGTATAGAAATCCCAGCATCATAAAAGAACCGGCGAAATTCCACCAACCTATTGAAAGTAGAAATATGTTCATTTGAGTTTGATTTTATTTGTTTGTTTTTTTTTACCCGAAAGATAAATTCGTTCTCATCAATTTGAATCTCCGAATTTGCCGCGCCGGACTTTTATCTTAAAATCTCACATCTCCTCAATCCATTTCCGCTGCTAATTTCTTACACGCAGTCTTTTATCTTAATGTCTTATATCTTAAATCCCTTCCAAAAGCCTCCTATGATAATTCACCTGTCCCAAATGATAATTCAGGTGAGTAAGCAAATGCAGCAACATATAATCCATACTCACTACTCTGTCGTGTTTTGGAATCGGAAAATTCTTTTTAAGATCTTCTTCAGATAAATTCTTTAATGTCTTAACCACAATCGCAATTGTTTTATCAAGCTCATCAATCATTTGTTTACGCGGAATGTTTTTGGAAGAAAACTCCTGATCGCGCTCACGCACAAAACCGGTTTTACCAAGTATGGCGCCCACAAAATGATTCATGTTGCCCGTTAGGTGCAAACACAAATTACCTGCAGAGTTGCTGACCTGGTTTTTAAGTACCCACAAATTATTTTCATTGTGGTAGAGATTTATTTCTTCTTTTAATTTAAGAAGATCTCTTTCAAAAATCTCTACTAAAGATTCTTTTAGCATGGTATTTTAATTAAGTTTTTAACCACAGGGTGCGCAGAGTTATACACAGAGTGACACAGAAATTTAATATCAAACTTAATTAATTTGAGGGAAACAAAAAAACAGATCGCATTCATTTGCGAAAATTCGTGTTATTAGCGGCTAAAGAATTACCTGAAAATCAGAGGAACATAATACAGATCATAAAGATCTGCATAATTGAAGATACGAAAAACAGTATCCTTGCCAGGTCAAATTTTTTGTTGTGACTTAATAGCGGAATTAAGCTGTAAATAGCCACAAAAGGCACCTGCGATCTTCCAACCAAATGAAGGTCGAAAGCGAAGTAGCAAAAAATGTAGGCTGTGGTAAATAAAAACGCAAAAAACCCGAGACGATTTGTTAAAACGATACGCTCAACATCTGCCTCATCCATTCCTTCCTGCACTCCTGCTTTCAGGATCCAATTCATTACTCCGCTCATATCTTTTTGGTTTAATTTCTGCCAAAGTAGCAAATCATTTCAATAATTCATCAATATTTTCGATAAAGGAAAACACCTATTTTTTTCGCCAACTGAAATGTAAATTTTGTCGATTATTTAAAGGTCTAAACCGAAGAAAAATGAGGCCAAACTGAGCTTTGTCATTCAAAAATTTAACAATGTGATAAATTTCAGCACTTGGTTTGGCGAAATATTTACCAATCAGTACACTTAATAAACACTATCCCTATAGCTATCGGGATTCACTAAGAGGGCTTTCCTGAGGATTCTTTGTGAGAAAAAGGGTAACAGTTCATTAATATCCTAATACGGGCCCCAGCCATCTTTCAACCTCCTGCAAAGACATGCCCTTGCGTTTTGCGTAATCTTCTACCTGGTCTTTAGAAATTTTTCCGAGGCCAAAATAATGCGAATCAGGATGAGAAAAATAGAGTCCGCTAACCGCTGCAGTTGGGTACATGGCCATGCTTTCTGTTAAAATAATTCCGGTGTTTTTTTCAACCTCCAATAATTCCCATATGGCAGGTTTTTCTGTATGATCTGGTTGTGCAGGATAGCCAGGTGCCGGGCGAATACCCGCGTACTCTTCCTTAATAAGGTCTTCTGTGCTCAGTGTTTCATCTTTAGAATAACCCCACAATTCTTTACGCACTTTTTCGTGCAGCAACTCGGCAAAAGCTTCGGCCAAACGATCTGCAATTGCTTTTAACATAATTGCGCTGTAATCGTCATGATCTTTTTCAAACTTCTCTACCCATTTTTCAATTCCACCACCTGTGGTAACCGCAAAGGCGCCAATGTAATCCTGCCCCTCACCTTTTGGGGCAATAAAATCTGAAAGAGCAACGTTGGCCTGCCCGCTTGGTTTTAAAGTTTGCTGTCTTAAAGTATGAAAAACAAATTTCACTTTTCCGTTTTCATCATACACTTCAATATCATCGCCAACTGTATTTGCCTGATAAATTCCTGCAACAGCATTTGCCTGCAACCATTTTTCATCAATAATGCGTTTTAACATTTTCTGTCCGTCGGCAAATAAAATTTTTGCTTCATCACCGCGAAGAGGATCGTTAAAAATTTTTGGGTAAGAACCTTTCATTTCCCAACTATGGAAAAAAGGAGTCCAGTCTATGTATTTAGAAATTTCTTCCAACGAAAAATCTTTAAACACTTTGACACCTGCAACCGTTGGCGATTTGAATTCTGTTTCTTTCCAGTTGATAGCAAATTTATTTTTTCTTGCTTCGTTAATAGAAATAAATTTATTTTGTGCCGAAGCATTTTTGTGCTGCTCTCTCACCCGTTCATATTCTTCATTCAGTTTTTCCATAAATTCAGGCTGCAGTTCTTTAGAAATTAAACTGCTTACTACAGGAACCGAACGCGAAGCATCGTTTACATGCACCACAGGATATTTATAGTTGGGAGAAATTTTTACAGCCGTATGAACTTTAGAAGTAGTTGCCCCGCCAATTAAAAGCGGAATGGTAAACCCCTTACGCTGCATTTCTTTTGCAACGTGCACCATTTCATCTAACGAAGGAGTGATAAGACCACTTAAACCAATTACATCTGCATTTTCTCTTATGGCGGCTTCTAAAATTTTATCGCAGCTCACCATTACACCCAAATCAACAATTTCGTAATTGTTACAGGCTAACACAACGCCCACAATGTTTTTTCCAATGTCATGCACATCACCTTTTACGGTGGCCATTACAATTTTTCCTTTTTTACTTTCCGTTCCAACTTTTTCTGCTTCAAGATATGGAAGTAAATACGCAACGGCTTTTTTCATTACGCGCGCGCTTTTCACCACCTGCGGTAAAAACATTTTTCCGCTGCCAAAAAGATCACCTACCACATTCATTCCATCCATTAAAGGCCCTTCAATTACATGCAATGCCTTCGGAAATTTCAATCTCGCTTCTTCAACATCTGTTTCAATAAAATCTGTTACTCCTTTTACGAGTGAATGTGATAATCTTTCCGCAACTGTTCCTTTTCTCCATTCTGCTTCTACTTCTGTTTTTTCTTCCCTCACATCTCCTTTTACTTTTTCTGCATAAACTATCAGGCGTTCAGTTGCATCTTCTCTTCTGTCTAACAAAACATCTTCAACAAGGTCTAATAACTCTTTCGGAATTTCATCATAGACTTGTAACTGAGATGGATTTACGATTCCCATATCCATTCCGTTTTTTACAGCGTGGTACAAAAAGGCAGCGTGTATGGCTTCTCTTACTTTATCGTTTCCACGGAAGGAAAAACTTACGTTAGAAACACCACCGCTTACTTTTGCATACGGAAGATTTTCTTTGATCCATTTTGTTGCGTTAAAAAAATCGAGCGCGTTCAAACGGTGTTCTTCCATTCCGGTTGCTACTGGAAAAATATTGGGATCGAAAATAATATCCTGCGGAGGAAATTTTACAACATCGGTAAGAATTTTGTAAGCGCGTGAACAAATATCAATTCTTCGTTGTAAAGTATCTGCCTGCCCGTCTTCATCAAAAGCCATTACAATAACCGCGGCGCCATAATGCAAAACAGTTTTTGCCTGTTTAATAAATTCTTCTTCGCCGCCTTTCATTGAGATAGAATTTACAATGGCTTTTCCCTGTACACATTTTAATCCGGCTTCAATCACTTCAAATTTAGAAGAATCGATCATGATCGGAACTCTTGAAATATCAGGTTCAGATCCTACAAGATTTAAAAACTTTTTCATTGCTGCTGCACCATCCAGCATTCCTTCGTCCATATTAATGTCTATGACCTGTGCGCCGCCCTCTACCTGCTCTCTTGCAACAGAAAGTGCTTCGTCAAATTTTTCATCTTTAATTAAACGCAGAAATTTTTTAGAGCCTGTAACGTTTGTTCTTTCGCCCACATTCATAAAATTACTTTCTGGTCTCAGCGTAACTGCTTCCAATCCGCTTAATCTCATGAAAGGTTCTACTGTAGGTTTTACTCTTGGTTTGGTGTGATGCGCGTGTTCTGCAATGTGACGAATGTGTTCTGGTGTTGTTCCGCAACAACCTCCCACAATATTTATGAATCCACTTTCTAAAAAATCGCAGATCTGGTGGCTCATCATTTCAGGTGTTTCATCGTACTCACCAAACTGATTTGGTAAGCCTGCATTAGGATAAGCGCTTACAAAGAAAGGCGCCTTCTGAGCAAGTTCTTCTAAATACGGACGCATTTCTTTTGCACCCAAAGCACAATTCAAACCAATACTTAATAATTTTACGTGCGATACAGAATTTAAAAACGCTTCCACAGTTTGGCCTGATAAAGTTCTTCCGCTTGCATCTGTAATGGTGCCTGAGATCATTATAGGAAGTTCAATTTTCTTTTCTTCAAAAACATTTTGCACTGCAAACAAAGCGGCTTTTGCATTAAGCGTATCGAAAATTGTTTCTATTAGTATCAGATCAACACCACCGTCAATGAGTCCGCGGGTTTGTTCTGCGTAGGCAATTACCAACTCATCAAATGTAATGGCGCGGTAACCCGGATCATTCACATCAGGCGAAAGCGAAGCGGTTTTGTTACACGGCCCGATTGCGCCGGCAACAAACTTGGGCTCTGTAACATTTCTTTCTTTCTTATATTCTTCGACAGCTTGTTTGGCGATTTTTGCAGACTCAAAATTTAATTCATAGGCAAGATCTTCCATATGATAATCTGCCAAAGAAACGCGCTGTCCGTTAAAAGTATTCGTTTCAATAATATCCGCTCCGGCCTCTAAATATTTTTTGTGGATCTCTTTAATGATTTGCGGTTGCGTCAGACTCAACAGGTCATTATTTCCCTGCAAGTCACTTTTCCAATCTTTAAATCTTTCGCCACGGTAGCCCTCTTCAGTCAGTTTGTACTGCTGAATCATGGTTCCCATTGCTCCGTCGATAATTAAAATCTTTTTCTCTAATTCTATTTCAATCTGTGTCATAAATTATTCTTCTATATTTTAAAATCATTTCTTCAAAACAAAACTTTCCAAACTTTCATCCCGATAGCTATCGGGATTCCAAACTTTA
>JACMLS010000254.1 GCA_014379485.1 Bacteroidia bacterium
CCGTGCAGAATTGCATTTTCTATGTAAGGCTGCAAAAGCATAGTGGGCATTTCTTCGTAATCCGGATCTATTTTTTCGTCTATTATAAATTCATAATCAAATTTATTCTGAAAGCGCATGGTTTCCAACTCAAGATAAATAGCCAGCATATCTACCTCTTCGCGAATGGAAACTGTAGATTTTTCTGAGTTGTTGAGGATCATTCTGAAAAGTTTGGCAAATTTGTTGAGGTACCGCGCTGCCTCTGTATTATCTCTCTCAATAATAAAATGCTGAATGGAATTAAGCGAATTAAAAATAAAATGCGGATTGATCTGGGCACGCAAAGCCTTTAATTCGTTTTTAGAAATTTCTATCTGCGTCTGCAATTCTGCTTTCTGTCTTTTCTTTTCCTGGTTCAGTCTTATTCTGAAAATAACCATGATTACCGCAATAAAAAATGCTACCACTGCCAGTGTAAACCACCACGAGGTATACCAGGGAGAGAGAATAGTAAAAGTAATAGCGATCAGGTTTTCGTTCCAGATTCCTTCGCTGTTACAGCTTTTTACTTTGAACGTATATTTACCGGGCGGAAGATTGGAATACGTTTTAAAATTGTCAGAGGTTTCGGGGCTCCAGCTCTGGTCAAAACCCTCGAGCTTACAAACGTATTTTACTTTGGCCGGGTTGGTTAAACAAATACCAATGTACTTAAACGAAATGTTATTGAGATAATATGGCAGTTCAGAATTATCTGCAAGTATGGTGTCGTTATAAAATAATTTAAGGTTGGTAAGATTTAACTTTGATTTTACAACGTTGGGTATATATTCCTCGGGATTGAATTTAGAAAGGCCGTTTACTGTTCCTATCCACACTTCACCGTTACGATCTTCAAAAAAACCGTGCGAGTTACATTCAACCCCTCTTAATCCTTCTGTTTTTCCAAATGCAACAAGGTCAACTTTTCCGGTGGTTAAAAATTCTTCTAAGTTTATTTTATTTACACCCTGGTTGGTTCCGCTCCACAAAGTTTTTTTATCGCGTGTTACCATCAAAGAATAGGTAAGATCAGAATTCATTCCATCTTCTTCTGTTATATATTTTGCCTTACCGGTTTCCAGGTTCATATAATAAACGCCTTCAAGGGTGGCGCCAAAAAAATGTTTGCCGTTCACTACAGCCATTTCTAAAAATGAAGTAGATTTTTTATCGCCGGCCGGAATGAATTTTTTAATTTCTTTTCCATCATACTCATACAACCCGGCAAGGTAGGTGCCTATCCAGATGTTTCCGTTTCCGTCTTCTGTAAAACTCCAGACATCATACTCTTCAATATCTGTAGGTAATGTAAAATAAGTGTAATCGAATTTTTTTGTTTTATCTCCTTTCTCAGTAAAATAAGCGAGTCCGTTTTTTCCTCCCGCCCAGATTCTTCCTTTACTGTCCTTAAAAAAAGTATTTACAGCAGTAAGATTAAATCCTGTTTCAACAGAATAATTTTCGAAACGGTTTTTAGTTAAAACAGAATAGCCTGCGTCTGTGCCAAACAATGTTCTTCCGTCCTTAAGATCGAGAGCGGTTGTAACTTTAACGCCGGGCAAACCCTCGCGCAAACCATAATTCTTAAAATTAATTCCATCATAAAAATAAACACCACCGCTTTCAGTACAGACCCATTTATTCCAGTCCTTGTCTCCGCTGATCTCGTAAATAAAAGGATGCTTTAACCCATCTGCCGGGCCATAATTTACAAGACCTTCTCCTCTGAATTTAAAAAGGCCGTTAAATGTTCCTATCCATATATTCTGCTCATAATCTAACTGCAGGGTCGAAATTTTATTTGAATTGATCTCATCGTTCAACTGCAGATATGAGAATTTATTTCCATTAAACTTTACAAGGCCGGTTGGTGTACCGATCCATACATTATTCTTAAAATCTACCAATATGGAAGTAACACTTGGGTCAAACAAACCGGTTGTAACAGAAAATATTTTTATTCCGCTAAAATCATTGTTCATGATCACCAGGCCATTTGTTGTGCCCACCAGAATTTTTCCCTGTGCATCTTGCCTTATAACGGTTACATTATCTGTTGGCAAACCATTGCTACTGTTTAGCGTGGCAATTAATTTTCCGTCAGAAGAGAATTTCAATACTCCTTTAGTTGTGCCTGCCCAAAGGTTTCCGTCTGTATCCATGCTCAGACTTTTTACATTAAAACCAAGAGAAGCGGCTACTTTTTTAATTGAATCGTTCTCAGAAAAATTAATGCCTTTTTCTGTACCGATCCAGATTTTTCCGTTACGATCTTTAAAAACAATGTTTACATAATTGCCACACAAATTGCTGCTTACAAAATAGTTTGTAAATTTTTTATCTTTTAAAACGCTCAGACCATCAATTGTTCCAATCCATAATTTTCCGCTCTTATCTTCTGTTATGGAGGTTACCCAATGATTGCTTAAGCCGTCTTTAGGATTGTAGACCACAAAATCCTGCCCGTCAAAACTACTGAGACCGCCATAACCTCCGCTCCACATATACCCCTTGCTGTCCTGAAAAAGTGCATAGATCTGTATATAAGGCAAGCCGTCTTCTACACCATAAGTAGTAAAACTGTAAGACTGGCTCCAGGTTTTTAATGGCGACAAAAATACCGCAAGAAAAAAAAAGAAATTATAAAAAAAACTCTTTCTCATTTGTTACCCCAAAGGTACCTGACTAAGATAAAGGAATTTAATGAAAGGGTTGCTATTGATTATAAATTGGTAGCTATGGCTTTGCAATTGGTTTGTTTTTATTGATCTCGCTCGCCATTCAGCATTTTCTGACCATCAGGTTCACGTATAAGTTTTTCGCGCATTTCCATATCCTGCTGCGTAAAATTTTCTTTATTCCAGATAAACCAATAGGCCTCTTTTGTCATGCCACCCCAATGCATTGCTGTGGTGGTATACTGGCGCGCCATTAAAAGATTGATGCGCATACATGCCACCAGCAATACAACAGCGGCAACAACAATGGCCGATTTCAGGTATTTTTTTGCCGGTGCAGAAAAGATACGGTCAAAAAATGCTGCCATAGGAAAAGCCAGGAAGGTAAAACTTTGAACAAGGGCACGATTGCCAAGCCCACCGCCAAAACCATAATCCCACCAGCAGGATAGAAAATAAATATTTACAATGGTAAATATCAAAAAAGCAAAAAACAATTCGCTGCATTTTTTCCATAAAAAGAAAAAACCAATAAAAGAAAAGATCATTATGGGTGCATACGGAATAAGACCCTTTCGCCAGCCAAAAAGAAAACGAATAATCTGCGGATCGTTAAAATAAAATCTTTCTTTTTCGTAAGAATAATAAATGTAATGACCTGTTACATACTTCCAGTAGAATAACTGGGGGCAAAGGCAAATTAAAAACACAAGGCCTGCAAGCAGTATCTGCCATTTCTTATCCCACAGAAAATTTAATTTTTTAAAAAACGTTTCCTTGTTTTTTACTCCAATAAAGAGTGGGGCTAAAAGAATAAGCGATTCACTTGGCCTGGAAAGTACGGCAATGCCCGCGGCGAGGCCAATAAAAAAGGCATCGTACCATTTTCCGTTTTTCCACCAGCGCAACATATGAAAAATAAAAACCGCCTGCAGCAAAAACAAAAAAGAATGGCTCATTTGACCCGCCCCCAGCGTGTAAAAAAATAAATTTGTGGCCAGAAAAATTGCAGCGAGCACAAAAACACATAACCATTCAGAAAAATAAAACCGGAGCGCGCGGTATAAATAATACAAACCAATGAGCACATACAGAAACACACCAAAGTAATTGAACCAGGCATAGGGAGCAGAATAACCATCGAGCTTATACCCGTTTGCTTTTGCGTAGTAATGGGCCATTGCAAAAAAAGGAGCCTCCATTACCGCAACACCACTGGTAAAACGTTGCATTTTTTTTCCGTTTGGAAGCGTTACCAGCCAATAGCGTTCGTTGAAACTGTAACTAAGATCTTTATAAATGAAAGTGGCCGGAAGATAAGAGTAGTACTGATCACAATCACTTGCAAAGGGACTGGAAGGCTGCCTCCAGGTTAGGTAAGACTCGTAATTGCAGCTCACAAAAATTATTACCACTGTATAAAACGATACAATAGGTTTTATTTTACCTAAACGACTAATTAACGTTGAGAAAAAAATTTCCATTTTATCTTTACTGGTTTTGCGACGGTGTTGTATCTCTTTTTTGGAAAATAAAAATTGCCAGCGATTTATCATCTGGTGACAGGCTTACGTTTCCAAACGATTTTAATAATATATATTCAGGGTCAAGCTGAAGCCATTTTACATTAAACTCCTGGTAGGGGGCGCAACTTTCAGAATCCCAGACAACAATTTCTCCTGGTTTCATTAGCCCGCGGGGTTCTCCCGCTAAAATTTCTTTTGCATTTGTTTTATCGCCGGGGTTAAGGCCCATGTAAAAAATAAAAGCAGGGTTACCAAACCAGACCCTTTTGTTTCGTAATTCTTTTTCTCTGAACCAGGCGCCAGCTTGCGCAAACTTATTCTGGCCCTTAAAAGTCTTTGGTACAAATAAACGGCGCGAATAAAAATTAAAAGCCATGCCAATTAAAAAAACAGGAATAACAAAAAGCATAACTTTTTTCATTACCGGCTCTTTAAAAACAGCGCCTGCTCCATTAAGTCCTCTTAGCGCTATCAGAATAATAAGCGGAGTAATGCCCGCCATTTCTCTGTCCATACCAATGCTATTAAAAGTTCCGGTTACGAGTGTAACCGACCTAATAATAAAGTACATGAACACAAAACCAAAAACCAAAATATATTCTGAAGCAATAATATTTTGTGAGAACGGCTGCTCTGATTTGTTCTTTTTTAGTTTTTTGAGGATTAAAAATCTACTGAGAAAAAATATACCAGTCAGGAAAAAAATCTCAAGCGGTAATCCGTACATCAACTCAATAAGTCCGAAATAATGAAAGAAAGATTTTGTTGGATCATCTGTGTTTGCCCAGTTTTCCATACTAAAGAAAAAATTGCCTTTAAACATAAAGCCTAAAGCAGAATAAAAAACGGTTCCAAAAAAAAGCAATGAGATAAAACCAGGCTTTTTAATATAAAGAAGTGCAGCAATCATAAATGGTAAAAACCAGAAACCATCAGTGCCTGAGAACGGAAGGAAAGAAGCGAAAAAAGCTGCCGATGCAGGCTTATCAGAAGAAAAAAGATACACGCAAAAAACAAGGTGCAAGCCAAAAAAAGGTTCAGTAAGCCCGGTTGGCAGTAAAATAAAATAGACCGGGCAAAGCACAAGCAGAAGCGGAGATAACCAGGCATAACGCAAACCAAAATTGCGCGCAACAGCACAACAAAGCAAAGAAGAAATTACGGCACAATGCACATTGAAAAAATGTATGCCCTGTACGCCGAATTGTGCAAAAGGAAAAGCAAAAAAAGTAAAGACCGGCTTTGCCCACCCGTTAAGCAGGTTAGAGGGAGTGCTTAATGCGTTTTTGGCAAATAAATAATGAAA
>JACMLS010000255.1 GCA_014379485.1 Bacteroidia bacterium
GATTTTATAACAGTACAAAAACAGATTATACAGGCGCTCCCGAACTATTTAAACGTGACCGCGATGAATTTGAAATTGCCGTTTTTAATTATGCAAGAAAAAACAATTTGCCAGTACTTTCTATTTGCAGAGGCATGCAATTGGTAAACGCAATTTTAAAAGGAGATCTGGTTCAGGATCTTGTTGAAACCGGAAAAGAAAATCACAGCGATGTAAACGGGCAAGATAGCCATCACAAAGTAACAGTAGAAAAAAACTCTTTGTTGTTTGAAATTACTCATTCAGAAAACGGAGAGATCAACAGTGCCCACCACCAGGCATTGGGAAAAATTTCAGAAGAATTGATTCCCTGCGCGTTTTCGCCTGACGGAGTTGTGGAAGCCGCAGAGTATAAAGATAAAACCAACAAACCTTTTTTACTTTGCGTACAATGGCATCCTGAACGATTAAAAGCAACAGAAGAAACAATTCCCTTCACAAAAAATATAAGAGAAGCATTTATACAATCAATAAAAAAATAGACCCCGCTTCCGCAGCGCTACAGCGGATAAAATATGGAAATTATAAATCCGGCTACCGAAGAAATTATTGCAAAAGTACAAGAAGACGACAAAGCCAGTCTCGAAAAAAAGTTTCACTTATTAAAAACTGCTCAGCCAAAATGGAACGGCGTTCCGTTGACAGAAAGAATTAAAGTGCTGCAAAAATTTACTGAATTATTAAAATCAAATATTGAACCGCTTGCAGCCATTCTTACCTCTGAAATGGGAAAACCTTTGCAACAAGCGCGCAACGAAATAAACGGTGCTTCAGGAAGGGTTTTATGGTTGTGTGAGCATGCTGAAAAATATTTGTCGGAAGAAACAATGACCGCAACAAAAGATCTTACGGAAAAAATTGTTTATGAGCCTTTGGGAGTCATTTGTAATATTTCTGCCTGGAATTTTCCCTACAACGTGGGCGTAAATGTTTTTGTTCCGGCTTTACTTGCGGGAAATGCTGTAATGTATAAGCCTTCTGAATTTTCTACACTGACAGGATTGGAAATTGAAAAATATTTAAAACAAGCCGGCGTTCCTGAAAATGTTTTTCATATTGCCGTGGGAGCGGGAGAAGTTGGAAATACGCTTTTGAATTTTTCTTTTGACGGATATTTTTTTACGGGCTCTTATAAAACCGGCCAATACATTTACGAAAAGGTGGCGCCAAAAATGGTTCCCTGCCAGTTAGAACTGGGCGGTAAAGACCCGGTTTACGTAGCTGATGATATTGAGAATATAAAGTCTGCCGCAGCTGGAATTGCTGACGGAGCATTTTATAACAACGGACAAAGTTGCTGCGCAGTAGAGCGTGTTTATGTACACGAAAAAATTTACGACGCCTACGTAAAAGAATTTGTAGAAGAAGTTAAATCCTGGAAAAATGGTTTACCGACAGAAGATGGCGTTTACATTTCTGTGGTAAGCAGAAAACCACAAGTTGATTTTATTGATCAGCAAGTAAAAGAGGCTGTTGCAAAAGGAGCAAAAATTTTAAGCGGCGGAAAAAAAACAGAAGGTAAGGGTTATGGTTTTGAACC
>JACMLS010000256.1 GCA_014379485.1 Bacteroidia bacterium
AAAGTTCGGAGTAAATAATTTTTTTAAGATTGAGTTCTTTTCTTTTTACGATCATTTTAAGGCCTTTGCCCTGTGCTTTGCAAGACACAACTACTTCCTGCAAATGTTCCATGTAAAGGGCTTTATCGCTTTCTGCGGCAGATTTTATTTGCACTATTCCGTTTATGTCTGATGGCAGTTTGGTAATTAATTTATTTCCTTTGTTACTTATCAGATCATAATATTCATTTGTTTCAGTCTTCGCAACACCATCCTCATACGTAAAACAAACTAACCAATAACCATAAGGTCTGAATTTTTTACCGTCAACAGAACCTCCTACTTCAGAGATCACTTCTACCAAACCGTTTTCTGTTACGTGAATGTTTTTTATACGCACGCACAAAAATTTCATATCCTTGGTTTTTAAAGCGCCGGGTGGCAATGCGGCAACAGCATTAAACCTGTATTTTACTTCGGCATGTTCGTCTAACACGATCATAAATAAAACAGGAGATTTTTTAGGAAGCAAAAGATCTGCCTCTGCTCCTGCCCTTACAGAAATTCCGCCCGCAAAATATTCTTTTGCCTTCGGAAAAAAAGTGTGGGCAGAATAATAATAAGTGTATTGATCCAAAGCTTTATCATCATTAAAAGTGGCTGATTTTAAAAGTTCACCGTTTTGCGCGTTAATGGAAAGTATGTATTGCCCTTTCTTATCTCCATCAAGCGCATGCACGTAAACAAGTACTTTTTCATTATCTGCCATTAATAATTTACAACGCAGGTAATTGAATTTGTAAAAGCGAAAACCCCATTTTGCTTCGTAATCAAAAAAAGATTTATCATCTTTTAATTCATAACAGGCCAGAAAAAATTTATGAGCAGAATCGCGCGGAGAGCGGATACAGTAGATACGGTTTTTAAACACGATTTTATCATCGTCATAAATAAACTGGGTATTGATGCGGTTTACTTCTGCATCTTCATTATAGAAAATTTTTACCAGGTTACTTCTGAGCCGCAGGTATTTTGCCCTTAACTCATTATCTTTTTTCTGAAAATAAAAATTAAAAAAACCATGCAAAGTATCTACACCAATTTCATGGTACTGATCTGCTTTCCCAGGTCCAAGATCCATTGAAAAAGAATCTGCAGGCGCCAGTTCAATATCGTACCTGAGGCATTTAAACTGAATGTTTTTGCCTTCTTCTAAAAAACCGAAATAATAAACGTACCCGTTAGATACAATAATGTTTGATTTTTTAAGATTTGAGGGAATTGCCGACACGCCGAAAGAGATCAGCCAAAAAGCACAATAAAACAGGTTGCGAAGTTTCATACAATAATCAGTCTAAAATACTAAATTTGCTGACATCTCATTTATCTGGAAAAAAAAATAAATATAGTTTCTTTTGATGTGCCCTGGCCTGCCGACTACGGGGGCGTTATTGACGTTTTTTATAAGCTGAAAGAATTGAAAAAAGCGGGGGTAAAAATTTACCTGCACTGCTTTGAATACGGAAGAAAACAGCAAAAAGAACTGGAAAAGTATTGCGAAAAGGTCTTTTATTACAAGAGAAAAAAATCTGTTATCCAGTTGTTTTCCGAATTGCCTTTCATTGTAAAATCCAGGATTAACGAAGATCTGAAGAAAAATCTTTTATCGAATGAGTTCCCCATATTGTTTGAGGGTTTGCACACCTGCTTTTTAATTGCTGACCCAGCATTTAAAAACCGCCTTAAAATTTTCCGCGAAAGTAATATTGAGCACGAATATTACAGGCACCTGGCGCTTTCAGAAAAAAATCCGTTAAAGAAGAATTTCTATACCTCAGAGGCAAAAAAACTCGAAAAATTTGAAAAAGTATTGAGCAATGCCAACCTGATGCTGATAGTTTCTGAAACGGAAACAGAATATTTTAAAAAGAAATTCCCGAAAAATAAAGT
>JACMLS010000257.1 GCA_014379485.1 Bacteroidia bacterium
TCATAACGGAGAAATTTATTTCGATCCGGAGATAAAAAAATATTCTCAGGATGATGACACCCAGATTAAGTCTACACTGACCATAAATGAAAAACCCGAAAACTTACTGAGCGACCGGGAAAAAGAAATTTTAATTTTAGTTTGTCGTGAGTATTCAAGCGCGCAGATTGCCGAAAAACTTTTTATCAGTACAGGCACTGTTGATACGCACCGGAAAAATATTCTGCTAAAACTAGGAGTAACAAACACTGTGGGTCTTGTAAAATATGCTTTGAAACACCGTTTGTTGGAAGACTGAGGTCTCGCGGACTTCAATCCCCTGTTAATCTTCCGGCGAAGATTAACGGTTCCCCTTTTCAAAGCTAATCTGTGTACACAAGTCCCTCTAAAATGGACACGGCTTTTCCAGAAAGCGTACGCCGTGCGGGAAGACCCGGCCATTTGGTGTGAACCTTCATCTTTTCACGCTGTGCAGGGGAGAGCCTGTGCGATTCGAAAAGATGAAGGTTGGCAAATGTCCTTGACTTTTTTTGTTACTTTTTTTTGTCAAGAAAAAAAAGTAAGGGCAGGTAGCCTGTGCGTAATGCAGTAGCTATAGCTTTTCATGGTAGAGAAACAGCCTGAGCGCAAAGGCAAATAGCAACAAATTTCACTCCAATCGATACATAATCATGCAATCTTGTATTGAAACTAAAATAAATGTATACGCAGATTAGCTTTCCAAAGGGGAGGGAAAGCGCGACCCTACCCATGGAAAGGGGGATAAATTTTTCCGAAGGAAAAATTGAGGGGGATTCAGCGTCAGATCTGTGTTTATAGTTTTACAAGAAGAACAGTTCCTTTTCCGATTTCACTTTTAATACTTATTGCTGCATTTATTTTTTGAGCGCAGGCAAAAACAATTTTTAACCCGAGGCCTGTTCCGGTTTCTCCTTTTGTTCCTTTTGCGGAGTGAAAATTAGCTCCCTGCATAATCAGGTCAATTTTCTGCTGACCGATTCCACTACCCTGATCGTTAAATGAAATGGTTTTGTTTTGTTCATCCCAGTCAATGCTGATTGTACTTCCATCAGGAGAAAATTTTATTGCATTTGAAATGATATTTCTGAAAATGATGTATAGTAAATTCGTGTCAGAGTAAATTGCGGCTGACACATCAATTTTATTGGTTATGGTTAATTGTTTTAATCTTAGTGAAGATTCCAGCAAACTGACAATATCATTTGTAAGAGATTTAAGATTTATCTCTGCTGATTCGGGAATAAAACCTTCCTGTTGTGTTTGTGCGTAATCGAGCAGGTTAGTACTCATCACAAAAATATCCTGTGTGCCTTTATGCAATTTCTGAAAGGCTGTTTTTAATTGTTCATTGGTAAGTGAATCGATATTTGAAACAATGCTCTCCTCAAAATTAAAAAGCGCTTTTACGGGCGATGAAATATCATGAGAGATAATGGAAAGTAACTGGCCTTTGGCCTCATTTGCGTTCTGCAACTCTTCTTCGCTTTCAATTAACTGAGTATTTAATTTTTTTAAGGTTGTATTTTGTTTGTTGATCTGCTCGTTTTGTACAGCAAGTATTTTTGAAGTTTTAATGCGGTTTCTCAAAAACAGGAACAGAACAATTGCCAGCAGAAAAATAAAAGCAACAATTAAAATGAGAATGAAATTTTTCTTTTCCTGTTTATCAAGTTCAAGCTCTTTAAGTTTTTTTGTTTTGTCAAGCAGTTCAATACGGTTTTGCCTGCTGGTTATTTCGTAATCTTTTTGCAGACCTGCAATTTCCTCTTTACTTTCTGCGCTGAATAAACTGTCTTTTAAGTTTACTGAGAGTTTAAATTCGTTGAACGCCTTTTCGTATTCTTTGTTTTTAAAATATGCATCAGAGCGAATCTCGTGAAAAAGAATATTCAGGTTATTGTTATTTAAGGCCCGCAAATATGTTTCACTTGAATCGAGGTATTTCAGGGCTACTATTGGTTTATTGAAGTTGTTGTAAAATTCTGCGAGATCCAATATGCCTTGTGTGATGCGCAGGTAGTTCCCTGTTTTTTTTCTTAATTGTAAAGAGAATTGAGAAGTTTCAATAGCCTTAGGTAAATTTCCAAGTTCACTATAAGTAAATGCTTTGTTGCTTAAAATTACACTGAGGGCAACTGTGTCTTGTCTTGTTTTCTGAATGAGAAAAGCCTTGTCGAGAAAATACAGGGCAGAGTCGTGATCTTTATTGTTGTTTAAAATAAAGGCACGCGAATAATAACACTGCGCGGCTTTTTCAAGGTCGCCGGTAATAAGGGCAAGCCGTGCGGCCGTAGAATTATAGCTCAGAGCGCTCTTAAAATTGTTAAGGTCTGTGTAAATCCGCTGAAGTTTATAATAATTACTGATCAGTTGTGTGGTGTCTTTTATTTTTTCTGCGAGCGTAATTGTTTTTAAAACATTTTGCAGGCAACTGTCAGTTTTTCCTTCGTTATTATAATATACAGCCATCACAGAATAATAGCTCATGGCTGCTCGTGGAATTTTTTCGTCAGAAAATATTGAGCGCGCATAAATAATATATTCTCTGAATGCTGTTTTATTTCCGAGGTTCAGCAGGGCATTTGCCTTAATTAGTACTGCCGTTGTTTTTAATTCGTTATTTCCGCGTTGCTCAGATTTTTCAATTGCCTGTTCAGCTTTAAAGAGTGCAAGCGAGTCATCAACAGTCAGATTTTTTTTTGCTGTTGCAATAAGTGCGTCAATTTCGTTCGTGGTTTTGTTTTGGCCATGGCAAAGAATGTTCAGCAAAAAAAAGACAAGAGGAATTAAAGTTTTGAAACGAGCCACAGCAATTGAAATTTTAAACTAAAATAAGTAGAATTAAATAAACATCGTCAGGGCTTGCTTAAAGTCGTTAAAGCATCAAAATATCCCTGATTACAGGATTGTGCAGGCGGGCCCTCCTCAATAAATTTACTCTGGAAATACCAAGGTCATGAACCGTTTTTTAGTTGCTGTAGTGTGTTTGATTTTTTGCTTTGTTCAGAAGGCAAATGCTGTTGCTTATACCTGGAACGGTGTTACATCTACTGCCTGGGCCACTCCTACCAACTGGACACCGAATGGAATACCGGGAGTTGCGGATAACGTTACCATCAGCAACGGGGCATTAGCAAACCAGCCGGTAATGGGTGCAAACAGAACGGTGGTAAATTTTACAATTTCTGCCGGAACTTTAAACCTCAGCGGATTTACTTTAACAGTTACCGGAAATTCAAGTTGCTCGGGTGGAAGTGTAAACAACGGAACATTTGGCCCTAATACAGCGGCGGGCACAGTTACATTCAGCGGAACAGTTTTTGGGGCACAGGTCAATTCAACTTCAGCAAATTTATTTTTTAACGGAGGAGTTTTTAACGGGGCAGTGAACTTGTTTACGCAAACGGGAACTACAATAAATACTTCAAATGGTGGTTGCACTTTTGCTGGGATTACATCAAATACAATTTCAAATACAGGAACCGGATCTGTTATATTGGGAAATGTAAACCCTGATATTTTTAACGGGCCGGTAATTTTTAATATTTCAAACGTAGGTTATATTGATGTAGCAACCAATAGTCTTAACAATCAGTTTAATCAAAACATTACGGTTGGTTCAAGTAGCACCGGAGAAATCAGGTTTGGTTATGGATCCAATGGAACTTCTGTTTTGGCCGCTGCTAAAACAATTAGCGCATCAGCATTTACATCCGGTTTTTTAAGATTGAAAAACTTTATTCAAACTGGTACCACTGCGCAGAATATTACTTTTACAGGTACTAATTCGGCTGTGTTATTTTCTACCGGAACTGTTTTTAATGGTTCTTTAACTGTAAGTTCTCCCCGTATTTATTTAAGCGGCGGCACATTTAACGGGCCTGTAAATCAATTTACCCACACAGCAAATTTAGCTGGCCCTACTTCATTAGGTGGTTGTACTTTTGCCGGGTCTGTTTCAAATACAATTTCATATACAGGTTCAGGGTTAATTTATATGGCTGCTTTAGTCCCTGATATTTATAATGGCCCGGCAATTTTTAATAATAGCGGAACAGGAACTATCGATATCGGAGAACAGTCCCTTAACAATCAGTTCAATCAAAATGTTACGCTGAGTTCAAATAACGGAGGCGCTATTAATTTTTGTCAATCAACCGGAACTTGTGTGCTGGCAGCAGGTAAAACAATTACTGCTTCAGGATTTACATCAGGCACATTAGATCTGAAGAGTTTTACACAAACAGGTACCACTGCACAAAACATTACTTTAACCGGAACTTCAGTTTTAATTTTTAACAGCGGTACTGTTTTTAATGGTTCTTTAACTGTAAGTTCTCCCCGTATTTATTTAAGCGGCGGCACATTTAACGGGCCTGTAAATCAATTTACACAAACAGGAAATAATACAGCCACTTCAACCGGCGGCTGCACTTTTGCGGGCGCAACTTCAAATACCATTTCAAATTCAGGCTCAGGCCAGATCCTGATGGCAAATGTAAATCCAGATATTTTTAATGGCCCTGTTATTTTTAATAATAGCAATAGCGGAACAATTAATGTTGGATATAACTCGGCCAACAATCAACTCAATCAAAATGTAACCGTAAGTTCAGGTGGTACCGGAACAATTGGTTTTGGGCAAGGAACAGGTACTTGTGTGCTCGCCGCAGGAAGAACAATCAGTGCTTCTGCTTTTTCAAGCGGAGCAGTGAATTTAAAAAACTTTACACAAACTGGTGCTACAGTGCAGAATATTACTTTAACCGGAACTTCAAATTTAGTTTTTAACAGCGGTACCGTTTTTAACGGATCAGTAACCGCGTCAGCACCCAATTTATTTTTAAACGGAAGTACTTTTAACGGGGCTACGAATTCTTTTACCAAAACCGGAACTGTGTTGAATTCTTCAACAGGTGGCTGCACATTTGCCGGAGCTACTTCTAATACAATTACAAATAACGGCACAGGAGAATTAAGAATGGGAATTACAAACGCAGACATTTTTAATGGCCCGGTGATTTTTAATAATAACAGTTCTTCCGGCGGAATTAGTGTGGCATATAGCTCTGCAAACAATCAATTCAATCAGAATCTTATAGTAAATTCTACTGCAGCTGGCGCAATTAGTTTTGGTTCATCTACCGGAACAAGCGTTCTTGCAAACACAAAAACAATAAGCGCAACAACCTTTACCGATGGAAGTTTGTTTTTAAGAAATTTTACTCAGACAGGAGCAACGGCGCAAAGCATTACATTTACCGGTACTACTGCAACATTGTCATTTGGAAACGGAGTGGTGTTTAACGGGTCAGTAACTGCATCGGTACCTAATTTATATTTTGGCGCAAGTGTATTTAACGGAGCAGTTAATCAGTTTGCAAAAACATCTGCCACGGGTAATTTTTCCGGTGGTGCAACTTTTGCAGGAGCAACATCCAACACATTTATAAACGCAGGTACCGGAGAGTTAAGGTTTGGCAGCACTGCCGCAGACATTTTTAACGGACCTGCCATCTTTAACAGCACTAACTCAGGAATAATAAATGTTGCTCATACTGTTGCAGGCAATCAATTCAATCAAAACGTTACGGTAAGTTCAAACAGCTCCGGCTCTGTAAGATTTGGCCAGGGAGGCGGAGCGGGCAATTTGGCAAGCGGAAAAACAATTGCTGCCACAACATTTACTAGCGGAGATTTATATTTTCAGAATTTTACGCAAACAGGAACTACTGCACAAAGCATTGTTTTAACCGGCACCTCTGGTTTATATTATCAGAGCGGCACAGTTTTCAACGGTTCTTTATCAACTTCTTCTCCTAACTTATTTTTAAACGGAGGTACTTACAACGGAGCAGTAAATCAATTTACCCAAACGGGAAGCGCGTTAAATTCTTCCATTGGCGGTTGTACTTTTGCGGGAGCAACTTCAAATACAATTTCAAATTCCGGAACAGGAGAAATAAGAATGGCAACTGTGAATGCTGATGTATTTAATGGCGCGGCAGTATTCAATAACAGCAACACCGGAATAATTAATACCGGTTACGATGCCGCAAACAATCAATTCAACCAAAACATTACTTTAATTTCTAGCAGCTCTGGTTCTATTATGTTTGGACAAGGAAACGGCACAAGTGTTTTAGCTTCGGGTAGATTTATTACTGCAACTTCATTTGCTTCAGGCACTTTAAATTTCAAAAACTTTACACAATTGGGAACTACTTTTCAAAATATTACATTGGGAGGAGCAAGTAATTTATATTTTAGCAGCGGTACAGTGTTTAATGGGTTATTAACTGGTTCTGCTTCCAATTTATTTTTAAACGGAAGCACTTTCAACGGGTCCACAACTTTACTCGTGCAAACCGGCTCACAAATAAATTCTTCAACAGGTGGCTGCACTTTTGCCGCATCTGGTTCAAACACTATTTCAAATACAGGAACCGGAGAGATCAGGATGGCAACAGTGAATCCAGATGTTTTTAACGCCGCAACAGTTTTTAATACCAGTAATTCAGGAACGATTAATGTTGGATACAATGGTATTAATAACCAATTCAACCAGAATATTATTCTTACCTCAACAAATTCTGGTACCATTGGTTTCGGACAAGGAACCGGCACTTGTTTTCTTGCTTCCGGAAAAACGATCAGTGGATCCACATTCTCTTCCGGAAATTTGCGTTTAAAAAACTTCACACAGCAAGGTGCTACTCCGTCAAATACACTTACACTTACCGGAACTTCATCTGTTTATTTTGAAACCGGAACCGCATTCAATACCGCACTTTTTTGCACTTCGCCAAATATTTATTTAGAAGGCGCCACTTTTAATCTTTCTGCACGATTTACAAAATCAGGCGGAGTAAATAATTCGTCTTCTGGAGGAAATACTTTTACATCCTGTCAGTTCATTAATAATGCATCTGCAGATTTTCAATTAGGAGCATCAAGTCCCGATACATATTACACCAATGCAACATTCACTAATAATGGTTTTGGTTACCTTGATGTTGCTTATTCTTCAAGCGGAAATCAATTTATTTCCTGCAACATTAAGCCTAATTCAAGCACGTATTACGGCGTTTATTTTGGTTTTGGCGGCGGCACATCGAGTATTGTAAACGGAGATATTCTTCCGGCGTATTCAGGCGTATTTAACGATGGCTCACTTGCGTTTTATAATTTCACTCATTTAGGTTCTGCTTCGGGCCAAAACATTTCACTTACAGGCAACGCAAAATTTGAATCATATAATTCCATTTATAATGTGCAAATGAATGTATCGTCGCCCTCAATTAACCTTTCAAATTCAATTTTCAATTCAGGAGGTTCATTTGCAAAAACCGGTGCCGCTGATGTTTTTTCATTTGGTGGAAATGTTTTTAGTGGTGTTACTTATTTTGACAACCAGGCTGCAACAGGCGTTTTTTATGAGAGTTCAAATTCAGGTGATGTTTATAATGATGATGTGTATTACGTTGGTAGCGGAACAATATATGCCGCATATAACGGCACCTCACAATACATGAAAGATATTTACATATTCAGTACGCCGCCTCAATTTGGTTTGGGCAACGGTATTGTTGAAATAGCAGGAATCTCCGGTCAAAACATTAATGCAGATTATACCAATCCAACAATCATGAAAAGATTAAAATTGAATTCTTCTGCTACCTGTACAGTAAACGGTATTGTAAATGTTACCGACGAATTATATTTTACTTCGGGCTATCTCAATACTTCTTCTGTTTTTTATCCTTTGACCTTAACAGAAACCGCTTCAGTAATTACTCCCGCCTCAAACAACAGTCATATTACGGGTTCCATAAAAAAAATCGGTAACACTGCATTTACTTTTCCGGTGGGAGATGGTACCCAATACATGCCCATTTCAATTTCTGCCCCAACAACAATTACTGATGCCTTCACCGCAAAATACAATCACAGTAATTCTGATGTGTTTTACGATCAACTTTCAAAAGATGCAACAATAGATAATATTTCTGCCTGCGATTACTGGAATTTAGAACGCGAAACAGGAAGTTCTGATGTTGCTGTAACCATTGGCTGGGACAATTCATACAACGCTGCTTGTCCTGTAACAGACCCAAACGATTTGTTGGTTGCGCACTGGAACTCAACTTTATTAAAGTGGGAAGATTATGGAAAAGGAGGAACAACAGGTAACGCTGCTGCCGGAACCATTACTTCGGCAAGCGCATTAAACAATTTTAGTCCCATTGCATTAGGCTCAAAAAGTTTTATTAATCAATTGCCTATTTCTATGCTGAGTTTTACTGCCGAAGCACAGAAAGATTTTGTAGAACTGAAATGGATTACCGCAAGTGAACACAACAACGATTATTATACCGTAGAAAGAAGTATTGACGGAATAAATTTTGAAACGATACTTACAGAAGACAGTAAGGCGCCCAACGGAAACAGTTTTCAGCAGCTGAGTTATACTGTAAACGATAATACTCCGCTTGATGGCGTTTCGTATTACCGCCTTAAACAAACAGATTTTGGAGGGCAGTTTTCTTACTCTGCTTTAGTAAATGTAAATTACTCCGGCAGTGTTAGCGTAAGTGTTTTTCCAAATCCTGTTTCAGATGAAATTAATTTAAGTCAGCCCGAAACTGAAAACATCATTTTTCAGTTATACAATTCAGCCGGAGAATTAGTAAGTGAGTGGAACGGGAACGAAAAAAATAAGAAAATCCCTGTTCAGCATTTAGCGGCTGGAATTTATTATTATAAAATAATTGAAGGTCAAAACTTCCGGTCAGGCAAATTGATTAAGAAATAATCTCAAAAAGACAGAGGGCTTTAATTTCTTAAAGCCCTCCTGATATATTCGCTTAACTGAAATTTGGTATTACTTCGAGATCAGAATTTTTTTACTCACAGATTCCGTTCCGCTGGTAATTTTAATTAAATATTCTCCGCTGTATAAAGTGCGTGTGTCAAAAAAAGCAATAGTGCTTCCCTGCAATAACATTGTTTTTTGAATCAGTTTTCCGTTAAGGTCAAATAATTCTGCAGTAATATTTTTGTTAGCTAAATTGTTTAACTGAACAGCCACAAGATCACTTGCCGGGTTCGGGTAAACAGTAATGTTCAAATTTTCTTTTACGTTAGAAAAAACACCCGCAGTAGAAGCGTAAGGAGTAACTGATTCAGTAATAGAAGTTACTTTTTGCGCGTTTTTAATTCCGTAAAATGTTGGCCCCACTACATAAGGATATGCAGAGTTCCAGTCCTCATCTACAGTTGCAAAATAGCAATAGGTTCCGAGCGGATATTCCGGTGTAACACAAAATCTTCCGTTGTGATCGTCTAAAGAATCTGATGCAAGCGGAGTTTGATATTTATAATCTTCTCTGAAATATCCTAAAGGATAAGTTGTGCTAACAGCGGGGCCCGCTGTTACACTTGATCCTGTGTAATAAGTATTTCTGACAGTAATGTTTCTTAATACCCAGCCAGATTTCATTCTCACAATTCCGCCGGTGCCATTTGTGTTTTTATATCCATAAGCGCCATAGATCGGAAAACCATCATAAGCAAAACCAATTAAAGGAGAATGCTGTGTGCTGTCAATTAAATACAAACCATCTGCATTGTATAAATTACACACCGTAGAAATTACCTGCAGGTCTAAATTAAACGCACTTGGGTTTTGATGATGATGATAATTGCCCATTGCCGGATGTCCTTTTGCGCAATCAAATCCGCCAAGCTCACCAACAACAGCATCTCTGTTCCATACACCGTCTCCCGTTCCACCCAATGGTCCGCCTGCTAAAGCGCTTGTAGAATTTTTCCACGAAACTCCGTCCCTGTAATCAAACAAAGCAACACCGTTTACAAACACGCCAATATTGCCGGCGGTAGTAGAAGTTGCTGTTCCTGTATTTTGTGCGGGAACTAAAGGAAATTTAAAAATTGCATTTTGATTGGTTGCCTGCGAAGGATTTCCATCTAAATAAGGTCCGGAAATATAAGCAGGAATTCCTTTTGTTCTGATATAGGCCCAGGTTGAAGAATAGTAAACGGTTTGCACATTGGCAGAATCGTTATCGTTTATAGGAGTAGAATTTCCGCTTACGTAATGCCTTCCTTTAATTCCTGTAGTATTTTGCAGCCAGGAATATAGTACCGGGTTTGTTTGGGCATTGGCAACAATACTTCCTAATAAAAGTGAGGCAAGAATAATTTTTCGGTTCATATTTGTTTTTTTTTTTGTGATTTATGGCTTTTTGACGCTGTTAAGTTGCTAATCCTTCGGTTTCGGAAAAAATATTTCTTTCGGGTAGGAGAACCGTTGATCGAAGAGGAATTTTTTATCGGTGAGCGTAAGTAAAAAAGCTACGAGATCTACTTTTTCGTTTGAAGTTAAGATAATTGCTTTTTCCAATGGTTTTGAAAGCGTTTTGTTGTGCTGAATGCCGGAAGTGTAATGATTGATCACTTCAGATAGTTTTTTAAACCTTCCGTCATGCATATATGGATAAGAAAATTCTATGTTGCGTAGCGTTGGCACCTTAAACCTTAATGAATCTGCAGGATTTTTGCTGATTTTCATTCTGCCAATATCTTTTAGTTTTGTATCGGGCGGCAATCCGTTATTTTCAAATGCAAGATTGGTAAACAAAGGTTCTTTGTGGCAGGAGCTGCAGTTTTTCTGAAAAATATTATAACCGTTTTTTTCCTGTGTTGTAAACTGACTTTGTTTTCTCATCACACTATCATATTTAGATTCTGCGCTAATCAGCGTAAGCATAAACTGCGAAATTGCTTTCAGCGTTCGTTCTCCTGTTGCAGCACTATCGGCAAATGCTTCGTAAAATAATTTTCTGTAAATTTTTGATTGTTGCAATTTCAGCACCACATTTTCAATTTTTTCTCCCATCTCATCCGGGTGGCTTACGGGGGCAAGCGCCTGCACATCCAAATGATTTATTGCCCCATCCCACATAAATAATTTGTGCCAGGCCAGGTTCATTAAGGCCGGAGAATTTCGTGTGCCAATTCTGTCTTCAACGCCATGACTTAAGGCGTGGTCTACATGCGTAAATGCAGTAAATTGTGAGTGGCAACTTGCGCATGAAATTGTGTTGGTACCTGAAAGAAGCGGATCGTAAAACAATGCTCTGCCCAATTCAACTTTTTCTTTTGTAAGCGGATTTTTTGCGAAATCATAAACCGGCTTGGGCCAGTTTTTGGGAGCAACAAAAATCTGATCTTTTAATGTAGTAAATGCGGATAACATCAAACAAAAAACTCCAAAAACAATTGCAAATTTTTTCATGGCTGCTGCACACTAAAAATTTTCGCAATTTTTTCTGATAACATTACCGCTTCTTTGCAGGGCGACATAATGTGGTGTTGCTTCTGCAAATCAATAACAGAAATTATTTTTTCCGCATCTAAATTTATTTTTATTGAATCTTTCTCAGTAACATTTAATGTAATTGTTTGCAAAGGATAAAACGGCTTCATGTATCCGCCCAAATGAAACTGAAAAGATTTTTTCTCTTTTATCCCGTCTGCATTTTGCAAAGAATTTCCTTCTAATTTAAAATTTACATAACCACTTTGCCAGGTCCAGTACATTCCTTTTGTAGGATCAAGATCTCCGCCCATTGCGCCTGCAACGTTTGTTACACTATCAATACCTAAATTAAATTTTATTTTGTTGTAAATTAATTCTGTTGGAAGATTTAAAAAATTGCTCAGTGTTTTTTTCTCAGCCGCATCAATTAAATGAAAACTGTTTTCTTCTTTCCAAACCACTTTGTTGTCGTTCAGTAATTCAATTTCCGAAATGTAGAATTTCAACGTTTCAATTTGCAAACTATCGCTTCTGTTTGAGGTGTAAGAAGAATCGCTTAAGTTGAGCGCTGAGTTGTTGAAGGTGGGGTTGAAAGTGAGCTGGAGTTTTTTTGCTGATTGGGAGAAAAGGAGATTTCCTGTAATGAAAAGAAGTATGAGTGTGATGATGAATTTCATTTTTTCAAATCCTAAGCAAAATAGTCTTAAGGATACAAATTTAGACGAAAAAAGGATGGGTTTCCTCCGCTACAGATAGTAAGAAAGTGTTTTTAGTTTTTTACTTTTGACTTATTATGTCCCGCAGAAAAAGATGTGTGTTTTGTAATGGCTCAGGTAAATTGGCTGTTCCGTCTGATGGCAGGTGTCCTGTATGCAACGGCACCAAAACTATTTCAATTGAATACGGACGTGAAAAGCCGGACACAGTGACCTGCCCGGGTTGTAAAGGAGAAGGAAAATGCCCGGGAAAAGAAATTGACTGCGCAAACTGTTATGGCACCGGGAAAGAGCAGACTTTTTCAGTTTGATAAAAGAAGGTAATTTCTTCCAAAGCCATTAAACCTATGCTTTTGTAAAAGACCATCAGAAAACCGGCAATGCATCGTGTTGAAAATTTATTTTACCAGGCTTATTCTCCCGGATTTGTTTCCTGCCTGATTATAAAGTCTGTAATAATAAATTCCGGTTTTCAATTCAGGAATACTGTTGCTAATACCAAAATCATAGCGCCCTTCAAAAACCTGTTGTCCAAGATTATTATAAATGCAAAGTTGTGCTGCTGTACCGGGTTCATCAAGTCCCAACACCTGGCTGATCAACTGTTCATTACACAGTGCGTAATTTACCGTAACAAATTTGCCGGGGTTGTTTTCTGCAATGCCAACATTGGGTATACAAATGCCATTTATGTTTGCTTGGGTAAGCGCACAGTTATAGACCCTTATTTCATCGAGCGAGCCATTATAGAAATTATTGCCCCACGCGGCTTTACCAATTGCAGTAGTTGCTATATAAGTACTTGGTGTAGCGTGTATATTGGACATGTCTGAGAAAGTACCCACCAAATTGCAATCAACATAATACTTTATAGAAGAAATATCGCGTACAGCCGCCAAATGGTGCCATTGACTTATATTGATTGGATAAGAAAGCGAGTTTAAGGCTATACAAAAAGTTACACTACCGCTGCCTGAATTGTCCACACCTATCTGGGTTTGGGCATTCATCAGGTTCGGATGATCGGCTTCGTACATAATGTTAGTGCCGGAAATAACATTGGGTTTAAACCAAAAAGAAACGGTTCTGAGTGCATAATCATAATCATCAACCAGGGTACCAAAATCCGAAGTTCCGTTAAAGTACAGCGCTCCCCCGCTGTTGCCATTACGATCAGTTGTAACGGACGCCCCGGTCAAAGTTCCCGAGGTGGAAGTAACGCTGTCTGTTACGTTGCCATTCAAAGGGTAGTATCCAACAATGCACTGCGAAAAACCGGTGCTCGCAGCTAAACAGCAAATAAGAAAGTAAAATAGCCTCATTTTTTTGATAAAATTAAATTTAACCTGAAATTCCTTCACTGCAAGGTAGCATTTTATGAATGAACTGGCAATGTTTTTTGAGGTTTTCTATTTGAGATACATGGAACGGTTTCCTTTTGAAAAAGAACCGTTGAATAACAAAACGTTATCAACGGCTTTCATTTTCTGCGGAAAGAACGTTACCCAGCTCGAACCTTTAGCCCTTAGATGAATTGGAAACCATCCGCGTGGAAAAAGCAATTTCCCACCATAATAGATGTTTTACTACGGGATTTAGCCGCCATTAACGAGTTCCTTTTCTATATGGAAGCCGAGCCATTTGTTACCCCTGAAAAGGCTGAAAATCACAAACGTGTGGTTTTTAAAAAGGTTAAGGCCGAATGGACAACATCAGGTAAAGAAACAGCCTGCACTACTTTTTAAAATTTAGTTTAGTATAATTTTTGAAAGAAAATTACGTTATTAAGGCATTGAAAAAAAATCTTGCTATAATAGCCATTTTTAATTGTGTTTGGCTATACGCTCAGCATGGCTACAAGTCACCCTATCGCGCTGGGCTTAAGCTGGGATATTCGTTTCATACACTCACGGGAGATCTTACTGAGAGTCATCATGGCCAAAACCTTTTAGGAGGATTCTGGTTCCAGTTAAAAATGAACAAAAAATGGACGGCTCAGACGGAACTTTTACTTTTAGATAAAGGAATCGGTGTTTGGGATCCCGGAAAGAGCCCACATTTTGTCAACCTTCATTATTTTGAAATTCCTGTCCTTTTTCAATACCATAGAAAGATGATTTATTTTGAATTTGGTCCGGGTTTGGGATATATGATCAATTATCGTGAACATTTAAATGGTAATCAAACGCCGGACCTGGTAAATAATTATCCATTTATGAGAAACGAACTTTCATTCAACGTTGGTATTGGCTGCAACTTAAATGAAAAGTGGGCACTCGGAGTAAGACTTAACCATTCTTTATTGCCGGTGAGGAGCGCTGTTCCTTTAGTCTCTAAAGCGTCTTACAATCGTTTATTAGCTTTAAGCGTAACTCGCCAGCTAAAGATAAAGAAAGCTAGCGATCCGCAAGAATAATAAGCAAGTAAAACTTAGTACTGTTGCTTGTATTTACCCTTCACTTAAATGTGATTCGAACCGAAAAATTATTTAATAAGGTCAATAAGGCTCAATAACTATTAATAAAGCCTCCCGGAGTCAGAATGCAAAAGTCAGA
>JACMLS010000258.1 GCA_014379485.1 Bacteroidia bacterium
CTTATTTCGTTTTGTTGACAAACGACATAATAAACTGTTTGATTTTTTTATCAGGCATGGAGGGGTCAGATTAGGCAAAGAAACAAAGTTGCTGCCAAGAGATATTATTGATCATTCTTATAACGATAATCAATACAGTATGCTTAAAACACTGGCAGATATTGGTGCTGATATTAATTTTCATACAGAAGGAAATTCCTCTAATATTTCTAATGCAATAGACGGCAATAATGTAAAAATACTTGAACTTTTAATTGAAAAGGGTGCAAAGGCAGATCAGTATAGCCACATGGGAGAAAATGTATTTGAAATAGCTATTCGTTGGAGCTCTGGTGACTGTTTGAGATTTTTGCTGCATCGTTATCCAAAAGCAGCAAACCGTAAAAAGCTTATACATCTGATGGAAAGTAAAATGAAGGATCACGATTTTGACTATTGCAGAAAGAACAATCCAAAATTCATGGAATGCCTGAAAATACTTCAGTCAGAATAACTGAAACAAAAAACCTAAAACACAATAGGTTTAAAAACAGCTTTGTTTGTAATCAATTCAATTCTCTTGCTGCTTTTTTTAGAAGTGATAAAAACCGGATTTTTATAAATCATACCACCGGCTTTTTGCCAGCAGTTGGCAATCCATTTTGCAAAAATATCTTCTAAAAGATTTTTATTTTGTTTAATGAAATGATGGTTAACGATAAAAGAACCAAAATGGCAGCTTTCAAAAATATTAACTGAGTACAATTCTATATTTGATGCGTCTTTTGGAAATGCGGTAAGTGTGAGTTCTGAAACAGAAAGCTCAAGGTCTGCAGATGAAATGTGGTTGTTGCTGTTAATGCAAAAATTACTTGAAATGCACTTCTTTAACTCTGAAGTAAGCTTTTCTGAGTGAATGTTGCAATGGAGTACGAATTTATTGAGGAGGTTCAGGTCAAAGTCGTTCATTTCCAAATGGCGGTTTTTTTAGGTGTTTCTACCTAACAATATTAGTGAATCAGAAAGCCAAAGTCAAGTGTAAAGGCAAAAAACTTTATGGAAATATTTGTTTTGGGAACGGAAATGTTAAAATAGGAACTGAGATTACTTCTCACTCGCGCCTTGTCCTTCGCCCCTCGTCACTTGAGAAAGGCTCAGATCATTGATGAGTTGAATAACGAATTGTAACTGCTGTTCTTTGTCAAGTTCTGTATTGTCAAGCACAATGGCATCTATTGCCTGTACCAGCGGACTTTCTTTTCTGTGCGTATCAACATGGTCGCGCTCCATAAGGTTTTGTTTTACTTTTTCAAAACTCACATGTTCTCCTTTAGAAAGCAGTTCGTCAAGGCGGCGTTGCACGCGCACGTCCATTTCTGCGGTCATAAAAATTTTTAATTCTGCATCCGGAAAAACAGTGGTTCCAATATCGCGTCCATCCATTACAACGCCTTTGTTTTTTCCTATCTCGCGCTGTATGGCAACCATGTGCGCTCTCACTTCTTTAATGGTACTGATAGCGCTTACGTGGCCCGCAACCTCAAGTGTTCTGATCTCTTTCTCAACAGATTTTCCGTTCATAAAAGTTTCGTTGATGCCTGATTTTGCGTTGAACTGAAAAGATAATTTTAATTCAGGAAGAATTTTTATTACTTCATCAGTCAGAAAAGAATGATCTTTAATTATTCCTTTATCTAAACAATACAAAGTTACGCAGCGATACATTGAACCACTGTCTACATAAGCGTAATTTAAACGTGCAGCTAATGCTTTTGCCACTGTACTTTTTCCGCAGCTCGAATATCCGTCTATAGCAATGGTAATTTTTGACATAAGAAAAGTCTGAAACAAATATAGTGAAAAGGGGGAATAGTGAATAGGGATGCGCGCCCCTATTCCCTATTTCCTGACCCCTATTCCCCATTTTTTACAACCAGTCTTTAGAAGTGCGGTAAACAGTTCCTTTAAAGAGCGCAACAAGTTTTTCGTCTGCATTTTTCACTTCTACATTATAAAGGCCTATTTTGTTAGAACAGCTTACTTCTGTTGCAGTGGCAAAAATTTCATCTCCGCTTTTTAGTTGTACCAGATGAGAAATAGAAGTTTCAATACTCACCGCCATTTTTCCGTGCGAGTTGGAAGCGAATGCAAGAGCGCTGTCTGCAAGCGAGTAGGTTATTCCGCCATGCGCAATTTTAAACCCGTTAGTCATTTCCTCACGTATTTTCATTTTCAGCCGGCAAAAACCGTCACGGATTTCTTCGATCTCGATCCCCAGCCATTGGCTGAACGCATCGTTATCGTACATTTTCTCTTTGGCCACCCGGAATGCCTTTGTTTTTTCCATACCGTAAAAATATGACAAAATAAAAAAGCCGCAATTTTCTTTGCGGCTCTCTTTTCATTTCTTTTTCTTTTATGATCAGGGTTGCGCCAAAGTTGCGCTGCCTGTGCCGGTAGCCAACGTAAATGTATCTTCAACCGGTATATTGGAAAAACTGAAATTCAGCTTCCCCGAAACTGTGGTTACGGTCACCGTTCCTCCTGTTCCTTCCCAGGTGCCGGAGGCGAGCATGTAGGTTACATTGCACTGACCGGCTGCAGGAGTTCCCTGCACTATTGTGTAGCTTCCGTTGGCAGGGGTAGAGGGGCAAACCATGGAAAAATAAATATAGCAATTGGTAGACCCTGATACGGAGGTGATCTTATAATTCAAGCCATTGCAGCTTGTGCCGGAATTGTCTATACAGGTACCGTTGTAATTGGTACTGTTAATGGTAAAACCGCAGCTGCCGCCGGTTGTGGTCCCACCTGTGGTAGTTCCACCTGTTGTAGATGTTCCGCCTGTAGTGGATGTTCCTCCTGTTGTAGATGTTCCGGTACCAGTTCCTGTAGAAGTACCGCCTGTTGATGTTGCAGTGGTTGTGTTGTTAGGATTGTTTCCGGTAGAGGTGCCCTGGCTTTTATAGGTAGTGGCTACTCCATCTCCTTCGCTTTCCTTTTTACAGGCGAAAAAAATAAAACTTCCGGTTAAAACTATTAGTGAGAAAACTGAGATGGATTTTTTCATATTATTTAGAGGGGTTTATTGTTTTATGAATGCTTTTTAAAAATACTACGTAGTTGAAGCCGGAGGATTGTGAGGATTGTTTCCGGTAGATGTGCCGTCTTTTTTATAAGTAGGAGCGTTACCGCTGCCCTCGCTTTGTTTACCACAGGCAAAAAAAAGTGCCGCGCCAAAAATTGCAGCAATAGCAAAAAGAGATACACGTTTGATCATGACAGGTTAATTTGTAGCTAATTTACTAAATAATCTAAAACCTGCAAAACAAAAATTCGAGAGGTAAGCGGGGTTTTTTTAACATGCAAGCGTTTATTTTAATCACAATCACAAATAACGGTTCGTTTCGGGACGCTCACTTTGTAATCAGGTAAGGTGGTTTCAACCATGTAAACTA
>JACMLS010000027.1 GCA_014379485.1 Bacteroidia bacterium
AATAAAAGATAAAATGAGAAGTACTGCAACTGGAATTATTATTTTTCTTTTTATTTCGTTGGGATTTTCTCAACAAAATAAAAAAACTGAAATGCCTGTGGTTTACAAAAGCCTGAGTGACTCTTGCTTTTCTGCCGGCGACGTTATTCTCACTTCTTTTTTGGTGAGGGGAAAAACCGCTACTGAAATAAAAACAGAAGCGCTTAATGAACTGGCAAAGTTTCTGCAAAAACATAAAAACCTGGTTGCAGAAATAAAATTCAGAAAGAAAAGCGCTTTACAGAAAAACACACTGACAGAAATTCAAACTAAGTTGTTAAGTGAACCTAATCCAGGCAACATTTCTTTTACGTTCGCGGATCCGAATGACAATCCCGATTACATAGGTCCTTACACCGGAAAAACAAGGGCTGTGGCTGTGGTAAAGGAAAAAGAAGAAATAAAAACGGAAATAAAAATTTTAAAACCTCTTACTTTTCCCTGGAATAAACAACGCACGAACAAAAAACCAAACGAATTTTTAGCGGGCGATGTTTTAAAAATGCCAGAGATTTTATATGATCTAGGAAAGGCCGGACTGAGAGAAGGATCAAAAGACAGTTTAAAAAAGTGGGCAAAATTTATTACAGATCACCCGGAATTTATTTTTTCAACAACCAACCACACAGATACAAGAGGAAAAGATATACTGAACATGCAGCTAAGTGAACTCAGGGCAAAATGTTGCTATGATTATCTCGTGAACGAATTAAAAATTCCGAAAGAAAGACTTTATTATAAAGGTTATGGTGAAAGCCAGCTCATAGTTACTGATGATGAGGTTTTAAAAACAAAAATCCCGGAAGAGAAAGAAGTGTTGCATCAAAAGAACCGGAGAACAGAATTAAGAATTATTGGTTACAGCGGAGATTGCGGTTATCTTTATAATCCTTAAATTTTCGTGTCCGGTACTCTGAAAAAAATCTATTGCATTCCCGGCCAAGGAGTAGACCACACCTTATTTTCTCGTCTTGAATTACCTGGGTTTGAAATGCGCGCTGTAAAATGGGTGGAGCCTGAGAAAAATGAAACCATGTTGTCGTACGCAAAAAAACTTTCAGCTCAGATAGACACCTCGCAACCGTTTTATTTAATGGGGGTTTCTTTGGGCGGAATGTTGTGTGTTGAACTGAGTGAAATTTTAAATCCAATAAAAACAATTATTATTTCGAGTGCAAAAAACCGGAACGAACTTCCACTCAGTATAAAATTCATGAAATATTTTCCCATTCATAAATTGCAGGGAAATAATTTTTCGATCTGGATGGGAATTCATAACCGCTGGCTTTTTGGCGTAAGTAAAAAAGATCTGCCACTCTTTGAAAAAATGTTGCTGAATCCGCCGAAGAATTTTTATCGCTATACTTCTCACTTCATCATCAACTGGAAAAGAACGGAAACGCTTTCAGAAAAGATAATTCATATTCATGGAGATAGCGACTTAGTAATTCCGCTCAAAAAAAGAATGAACGCACTATTAATTGAAGGTGGCGAACATTTTATGGTGATGAATGAGTGGAAAGAGATTTCGGAATTAATCCGCAAAAATTTAACAGGGCATTAAATAAATTATTCTTCCCATGGCCCCGGCCCACCCAAATAATTCTCCTGCAAAACAGTAAGGCCTTTGGTAAATTTCTTTTTCGGGAAACGGATCTTTATCACTTCTGTTTTCTTTTGTTGCCCTTCTATATTTTTAAATTCAACCTTTATTTCAGTTTCCGGCACCTTAAAATAATTTCTATACCATTGCACAGGCGGAAAAAACACACTAAGAGTTAAAACACTTATAATGTCTTTTAGCCCGTACGGCTTGTTATTTCCATTACACTCTAAATAAGAAATGGAAGCAAAATCAAATGTGTGCTCACCCCGCATAAGCGCTCCGGGTATTAAATCCTGACGGATTATAAACCGATCTTCGTATACGAGAATACTGAAATTCTGCCTGTACCATCCGATAAGAAAAAACACAAACAATGTAACAGGAATTACAACATGAAAAAAGTATATGAAATAAGTAACGAAAGCCCCGACGATAAAAATTATTGCGGGAATGTAAGACACAAAAGAATTTCGCGAACGATATAAAAGTCTTGGAGGCTCCTGGTATTCCATTTAAAACTGAATTTCTTCTTCCTAAAGATAAAAGAAAATCACTTCAACTCCTCTACTTCCATTACAAACCTGAATCCGCGCGAAGAAGTAACGTAATTTGTATTGTCATACTTTTCTTCTACATCATTACGCAAATAATAACCGGTATCGTTCCAGCTTCCGCCTTTGGTAATTCCTTTTTCGCGCACATACTCTTCAACGTTTCCGGCAAGGTTGTACATGCCACCTGCACTTGGCCAAAAGGAATCAACAGGGGCAGTAACATCTGCATATTCATTCAGGTTTCCTGCAATTCTGTTAGATCCGGGTACCCCAAAATACCATGTGCCTGCAATTTCTTTTCCGTTGATCTTTAAAATTGTATCTATTTTCATGACAGTTGACTGGTCAATCTCTCTGTAATTTGCAAAGTGAAGCCCTTTACTGTTGCGAAGATAAGGGCCGCCCCAGGGAAATAACCTTACGTTGTAATTGTCTGAAATGCCCGTTTTTTTTGCCTGTTTTATTTCTGCACTTGCGGAATAGCACCATTGATCGCGGCTTGGCAGTTTAAAATTTATTTTTTTATGCTTTGCTTTCGGATCTGCTGCATACTTTTCTGTGAGCCATTTGCAAAACAGTTCGCATTGCTCGTAAGAAACACCTACAACAGGATAATTATTGTAGGCAGGGTGTCTGAAATAATAATCTACATAAGGTTCGTTGTAAACCAATTTATCCCGCCACACCAAAGTATCAGGCAGAACTTCTCTGTAAAGAGCAGTATCTTTTGTTTTGATTTCAGAAACAAAAGTCCGGTATAATAAATTGCTCACTTCAAAAGGGTACATATGAAAAGAAGAAACAGAAGTTACTCTGTACTGCGATTCGTGCTCTGAACCGACTTTTGTATCAGCTATTAGGGTACCAAATGATCCACCCGGCAAATAAACCATAGTCTTGTCAAAATAAGCAGCGTCAAAAAACTGTTTAGGTTTATCTTTTTTGGCAATGAAAGCAAAGAGCGGAAGAAGGCCAAAGAGCGGAATAAATTTTTTCATAATCAATATAGTATTAAAACAAAATTCAAAAATAAAAGTCGCAACAACAGAACAAAGTGCAATCAGTTTTTATGCGTTTACTTCGCTTCAACCACTTCCATTACAAACCTGAATCCGCGCGAAGAAGAAACAGAATTGGTTGAATCGTATTTTTCTTCCACATCATTTCGTAAATAAAAACCTGTATCGTTCCAGCTTCCGCCTTTGGTAATTCCTTTTTCGCGCACAAATTCTTCTACGTTTCCGGCCATGTTGTAAAGGCCTGCTTCATTTGGTAAATATGCATTAACAGGTGCTGTCACATCTGCATTATCATTTAAAGTTCCGGCTACTCCGTAGTCCGCGTTTCGAATGAAATTATTATCCGTTGCGTTTTCACCTTTAATAGTTGCCTGGTCAATCTCTTTAAAGTTTGCGAGAATTAAGCCTTTACCATTGCGAAGATATGGACCACTCCACGGAAACAATCTGGCTGGCGGAATCACATTTTTTTTCCCATTATCATCAGAAAGGCTTTCTGCGGCAGCATAATACCACTGATTTTTTGTGGGCAGGTTAAAAATTACTTTTTTGAATTTACGATCAGGGTCCGCATTGTATTTTTCTGTCAGCCATTTACAAAACAACTCACATTGCTCGTGCGAAATGCCCACCATGGGATAATCGCGGTAAGCCGGATGCCGGTAATAATACTCAACGTAGGGCTCGTTATAGGCAAGCTTATGGCGCCATACAAGGGTATCAGGAAGAATTTTTTCATAAAGCGAAAAGTCAGTAAGGCCCACATCGTAAGCAAACACGCGGTACAACATATTACTTACCTCATAAGGATACATATAAAAAGAAGAAACGGAAACGGTTTTAGTTGATTTACCTTCTGCATTGACTCCCGGCAGATGAACTGAACCTTGTGGAAAATAGATCATTTTATTTTCAAGGAAATGCCTGCTAAGGGCCGGAACCTGTTTTTCTTTCCTGATCAAAAAAGAGAAAAGCGGAAAAAGGAGAATGAGGGGCGCTATTTTTTTCATCGTTTCATTTTTTACCATAACGAAACTATACAGATAAGTTACAGAAAAACTTCACCACTAAGGACACTAAGTAAACACTATCCCGATAGCTATCGCATGTTCGTCAAGATAAAAACCATTTTTTAATATCGAAATCAAAACGCTTGGGCCGCCGTGTGCGCTGTAACTGGCCATTCGGTGCGAAAGATAGTTTTCCG
>JACMLS010000259.1 GCA_014379485.1 Bacteroidia bacterium
AAAAATCTTTAATTAATTGCAGATATTTGAGCCATTTTTAAAATGAAAAGACAACTGTTTTTATTTTTTATTGCCTTTTATACTTTAGGAATTTTCAGCCAGGTAAAAGATGTTTCGGGGCTCTGGAAAGGTTTTCTTACACAACCCAGTAATTACGGAATAACTACAAAATATCCGTTATGGCTCACTATTGTTCAGAAAGGAGATTCACTGTCAGGTTTTGAAAAAATAGAGGGACCCGATCCGTCGTTTTATGGAATTCTTCCAATAGTTGGAACAATAAAAAATGAGCTGCTTGTTTACGTTAATACGAATGTAAAAGAAGAAAGCGAAGCCAGCATAAAAAGTGGCTACAGATGGTATCTGAGAAAAGTTTTGATAAGTATTACTGTTGAAAAAAACGAATTGAAAGGTAAATGGCAATATCCGGTAAAAAACCCTACAGACTTCGGCGAAATTATTTTGACCAAACAAGTGTTTAAGTATATTGACCCAGAAACGGGAATTGCGTATTTTAACTAAAAGTTAACGCAAACCAAATTATATTTTCAGAAACTGAATTGAGAAACCCTCAGCAAAAAGAACCACTACAAGTGTCTTCCGACAAAATATTTCTTCATAAATTATAATTTTTTCACTTTCTTTGCCCCACGAAATTTCTATTTCGTTTGTCAAAAGAAAAGAAAAATAGTTTTCTGACTGTTTTTCATCCAAGCGCGGAGAATCCATTAATTAATTTATTAATACTTAAAAAAATGTTTATGGAAACTAAACGCACTAAAAACTATTCTCTTATTTTAAAGGGTTTAAAAGAAAAAATTAAACAGGCAAGGCTAAAGGCTTCATTAACTGTTAACACCCAATTACTGGAAATGTATTGGGAAATCGGCAAAACAATAAACTACCAGGAAAAATCAAAAGGGTGGGGAGCCAGAATTGTAGAAATTTTAGCTCGGGATCTTAAAGTTGCTTTTCCTGATATGCAGGGATTGTCGTCACGAAATTTGCGCTACATGCGCGATTTCGCAAAAGCCTATCCGGATTTTCTAATTTTGCAGCCGCTGGCTGCAAAATTGGTTTCAGAGAGAAAAACACGTTTTCAAAACAAAAAAACAGCATCAAAAAATCCGCAAATTAAATGTTTGCCGCATCCGGCTTCTTTAATTCCATGGACACATAACCAGGTAATTTTAGACAAAGTAAAGAAAGAGAGCGAACGGCTTTTTTACCTACAGAAAACACGCGAAAACGGATGGAGCAAAACAGTTCTGGCCTTACAAATAGAAAGTAATCTTTTCAGGCGACAGGGAAAAGCAATAACAAATTTCAAAAACACCCTTCCTGAATCAGATTCGGATCTTGCCAATGAAACTTTAAAAAATCCTTTCGTTTTCGATTTTTTAAGTCTTGGGCCAGAATCACGAGAGCGCGATATTGAAAATGCGCTTATACAACATATGAAAAAATTTCTTTTAGAATTAGGAAGAGGTTTTGCATATGTGGGAAACCAATTTAATTTAAATCTTGAGGGCAACGATTTTTTTCTTGATCTCCTTTTCTTTAATTACAACCTGAATTGCTTTGTAATTTTTGAACTAAAAGTGGACGTTTTTAAACCAGAGTATGTTGGAAAGCTGAATTTTGCGATTAATGTAGTGAATGATAAAGTTAAAACCGAGTATCAGAAACCCACATTGGGCGTTTTACTTTGCAAAACCCCAAACAAAACAGTTGTACAATTTGCTTTGCAAGGAATTACTTCACCAATTGGAGTGGCGGATTATGAATACAAAAAGGTTCTTACAAAAGAATTTAAAGCTGAAATGCCCACAGTACAGGAATTGGAAGGCGAATTAGAAAGAGAATATAAAGATTTCAAAAAAATGCAATTAAAAGCCACAATGAAAAGAAAATGAGCAAATCCTGCTGATTAATATAAGTTTCAATTTCACTCCAATTGCGCTGCAGATTTGCTAATTTTGTTTTCTGCCAAAATGTAAAACCCGGAAATGCAAACAAGAATCAAAGGAAACCTTATTGATATTATTGTAAGGAAAATTTATGCAGCAGAAATTATTATTGAGCAGCAAAAAATTGTTGAAATAATTCCGATAAACGAAGAAGTAACAGGTTACATTTTACCGGGTTTTATTGACGCGCATGTGCACATAGAAAGTTCTATGCTGGTTCCCTCAGAATTTGCGCGCATTGCAGTTATTCACGGAACGGTTGGCACTATCAGCGATCCGCACGAAATTGCAAACGTAATAGGTGTTGAGGGCGTGAATTATATGATCGATAACGGCAAAAAAGTTCCTTTTCACTTTTTCTTCGGAGCACCTTCCTGTGTTCCGGCTACCGCCTTTGAAACGGCGGGTGCAATTATAGACTCAAACGACATTGAACTTTTAATGCAACGACCCGAAATTATTTATCTGGCAGAAATGATGAATTTTCCGGGAGTTATTAATGGAGACTTAGAAGTTTTAAGGAAAATTGCTTCGGCAAACAAAAATAATAAACCGGTAGACGGGCATGCACCCGGATTAAGAGGAGAAGCAATAAGAAAATATATTGCGGCCGGAATTTACACTGATCATGAGTGTTTTACTTACGAAGAAGCAAAAGAAAAACTGCAACTTGGAATGAAAGTAATGATTCGTGAAGGAAGCGCTGCCAAAAACTTTGACGAGCTGATTCCTTTACTTTCTGAGTTTCCCGAAATGATCATGTTTTGTTCTGACGATAAACATCCCGATGACTTAATTGCAGGGCATTTAAATGACCTCGTAAAAAGAGCGCTTGCAAAAGGTCACGCCCTGTTTGATGTGTTACGTGCAACTTCATACAATGTAATTAAACATTATAATTTACCGGTGGGAATGTTACAAAAAGGCGATTCTGCAGATTTTATTCTGATTGATGACCTGGAAAAATTTACAATCCAGAAAACATTCATAAAAGGAAATTGCGTTTCCGAAAACGGAAGATCTTTTATTGAGCATGTAAATTGTGACGAGATAAATAATTTTTGCTGCGAAGAAAAAACTCCGGCAGATTTTGAGATCCTTTCTGACAATGAAAATGCAAGGGTAATAGAAGTGTTGGATGGACAACTGATTACCAATGAAATTTTTGCCAAAATAAACTTATCAAACGGAAAAGCTGAAGCAGATATTGAAAACGATATTTTAAA
>JACMLS010000260.1 GCA_014379485.1 Bacteroidia bacterium
AAAAATATTTTTTATGTCGCAAAAAAATAAATTCACTTTAAGTTTAGGATTGTTTTGTTCTGTTTTTCTTTTCGCAAGTTTAATTTGCAGCGAATACGAAATTCCGAAAACCAAAATTAAAAGTGCTTTACCCGAAATTAAAACAGAAGATCGTTCAGAAAGTGACATCACAATTTCAGAAATAAGAAAAGAAGACAAATCAAAAATAGAACTGGTACTTTATCCTCAGAAAAAAAATTATTATATCGGAGAGAATATACTTATTCAGTTCTGCCTCATTAACAGGGGAAAGACAGATGTTACTGTAAATTTTGGAGGTGATTACCGGGGCTCCTGGAGAGCGCTTCGCTTTAAAGTTTTTGCGGTAAATGAAAAAGGAGACACCGTTGCAGACCCTTATCCTTCTGAAATATGTTTTGGAGGTTTGAGTGCTGATTTTAAAATTGCATCGGGAGATTCTTTTATTCACACCATTCCGCTCAATTATTATTCACGTATTACCGAAAGCGGACGCTATTCGATTTATGCAAAACATGATTTGGGATGGAAGGAGTCTGAAAATATTCCCACCGGTACAACAGTAATTGAATTGAAAATGCCCGATGAACAAAAAGCGGATGAATTACTGTATGCCATGTTTGACGAAAAAAAATTTGACGGTGGTACCTGGGGAAAAGCTTCACCTCAGTATGCAGATTTCAGATCAATAAGATGTCCTGCTTATTTTCCACTGCTTTCAAAAAAAGCAACGAGCGGAAATAAAAATGCACTTGAGGGCCTGGGAAGTATTCCAACAACAGAAGCAACAGAAAAACTAATTGATCTTTTGCTGGATGAGGACACAACAAACACTTTAGCACAGGCAGAAATTTTTATAGACAGAATTCCGTTTCCGAAAACAGGAGAAAACAGGTATTGGGATACCACGCAGCGCGCCTGGAAAATTGCAAAGGGTTGGAAAAATGAATTTGCAGTCTATTCAGAAAAAATTTCTGCCAGACTTTTTGAAACAGAAAATGCACGGCTCAGAGAAATTGCCGCTTACATTTTACAGTGTGTTGGCCAAAGCAAAAACATTGCTGTTGTGATAAAAGAAATGACAAATGAAATAAAAAAATCAAAGAGCAACGATCTCTCGGTTAATATGTACCCCGCACCAAGAACCCCGCTCGGCGAATTAACCGAAACCGCAAAAATTCTGATCAGGAAATTCTCTTACGTTCCAACGCCAAATAAAAGTGAGGGAGAAGATCTTGTTTACATTTTAAAACTGAAAACAGATTCTACTTTCAGGCCTGTTGGCTGGCAAAAAAATTATCTCAGTTTTTTTGAGCGCAATCTTCCGTCACTAACGCAAGCCGCTTTAGAATACATGCCAACGCCTGTCGATGAAATTTTTTACGATCAGATAAAAAAAGCTATGAAAGGAAAAGATATTACATCGCAATGCTTGTCATGCAATCTTCTTCTGAATGCAAAAACAGAAAATTTTAAAGAAGAAATTTTTTATGTTTTAAAAACCGGAAACGACAAATGGCTTTTGGGTAGCGCTATGTTTACCACTTATCAAAAACCTTTTCGTTTTGACGCTTTAAAAATTTTATGCTCGCGACTCGATGACACTTTGGTAATGGAAGAAGCAATAGGTTTAATTAAAAGCGCCGTAGTATCTGAAGGAAGCGGAAGTTTTGGCGGACCAAAAACTTTAACAGAAGCAAAACAATTAAAAATCCGCTGGCAAAAATTTCTAACAGAAAACGAAAGCACAATCCGCAACGGAAAAATTTTTCACATAGGCGACAAGGAAATTACAGCAGATCTTTTTCCTAAAACTTATGAGTGGGAATTGGGAAATGGAAAGAGATGGCCGAAGTGAGACGAGGAAGAGTTTACAACAATACTTGGGGCGAGACGAAGCAGAGCATAAAAAATTCCCGTCTCACCTTTGAATTTACAGGCTTGACCGATGAGACTCCTCATTCACAGAACTAATTTTGTAGTTTCGGGGCATGGTCAAAGAGCCGGTTGAAATTTCGTATGTGATACTTCTGATTGTAAGCATTCTTGCCTATAGTCTTAAAGCATATTTTCATTTTCGCTATTTAAAAGATTGTGAAGATCCATCTGCAGAATCAGATTTACGAATTTTAAATTTTTTGTGGATCCTTTTACCTTTCATTGTCAGGAACAGAAAAGCTGAAGAACGCTTACCAGAGCTGGCTGCAAAAGCTAAACTTATTATTGTTCTCTCAATTGCTTATGTACTTTCTTTTACCGCTCTGATTATTTTTTACGACTTTCTTGAGAAGTTTAATATTGTTCACAGCGCGTAAACCGCTTTGTTTTTAACAGCGCTACTTCTCTTTAAACTTTATTCCTTTTTCTTCTCCCGCCTTCTTAAACGCTGCTGCCTTGGGCGCATCCTCAAGTAAAAGATAAACGTGATACAGGTTTTCTATTGCGCGCAGGTTGCTGTTATCTTTATTATACACTTTAAGAAAAAACTGTTCGGCTTCTTTTGCAAGGCTGATCATTTTTTTTGATGATTCAGTTTTTTTAAAAGCATTGTTTTCATTTGCGGTTATTTTTTTCTGGTTCTCGGCGCGTGTGCAATAAATGAGCCCCATGTTAATATTTGCAGCTGGATTATCGGGCTGTATACTCAAAACTTTTTCTAAAGCAGTCTTTGCGATTTCAGCATCGGCATTGTTGTTTTCCTTTTTAAAAAGTTCTATATAAACAGCGCTCACTGCAAGAAAATATTCTACGTCCTTTGCTTCAAAGGTGGCATCTCTATCATAATGCAAATAAATTTCTTTGAACTTGTTGTAGGCAATGAGGCTTCTTGAATAGTTAATAGAATCCTGCAATAAAGTTTTGGCAACATTATAATAGCCGGCCCAAATAGTTTTAAGAAATTTTTTATTCCGTACTTCACACGCAGAATCGCAATTGTTTTTCCTGGAAGATAAAACAGACGCAACAACAGAATCGCGTAAAGGCGAAAAAAGCATTGACCTCTCAGTTTTCCTGAAGATCTCATAGTAAATACCAGCGCGCAGGTTCCAGCAATTACCATCAGCACGCATTTTCTTTTCAAGCAAGGCGCTGTCTATTGCCAGCAAGGCCTGCTGCGGATTTACATTATACAAAGCCGCAGCCCGTTCATACGCGTTTTTTTGTGCTGTTAGCTGCCCACTTAGGCAAAGCAACATAAACACAACTAACTTTTTGTACTTCTTACTAGACCTACACATATTAAGTTTAGCCTGGTTTAACAATTATAATGCCTGACTCAAAGATAAGAAACAAAAATTTAAATAATAACGTCACACTGAACCCCATCGTTTTTCATTGTCATGAAAAATTATGAGGTTTTCTAATCCCATTTACGTATTAGCTGTATCGCTGTCTCTACCATTGATGGTTTCCACTTCAACACTTGCCAATCTTTCAATTTCTCTTTGTTTAATTTATTTAACGCATCATAAGGATTTTCGGTAGTGCGCATTACCTCAAGAATATGCTGCTGCTCGGAAAGCAGTTTGCTGTCGGTAATGGGTTTCTTATCAAGACTCAGCCGTGGCTTCAACCAGTTGTTGCGACCATTTCTTTTTGAAGCTGAAGAAGAAACATTTCCAGCGACAGATTTTATCCTTAAAAAATCTTTTCGGAACTGCAGCTGCTCATTCTCGTCTTGCATGGTGTTACCCATCCGCTCAAAAATAATATACTCTAAGTTAGTACACAATTTTAGTACTTTGGGAAGGATCTTAAAAATCTCCTCCGGTACCTGTCCGTCATGGGTATCGCGTCTTACTTTTTGAAGGTCTGTAGAATAAATACTTTGCTGCCAGCTTCCGCCGGAAATATGGATTTCTTTTACTTTCTTCAACGGGTAGGCTCTAATTATTTTCAACATGCCTATTCTGAAATTTTTTGACTGGCAATAAATATTGTGCAGGTCCAGAATCAAAAAACCGTTTACAGGTTGTACCAGCTTTTGTAAAAAAAGGCCTTGTTTTTTTACATCTTCTGCAGAAAATGAAAAAGCAAGGTTCTCAATACCAACAGGCACGCCGGCAACTGCAGACATTCTTTTCAGCCTGTCAATTCCAATAGCAAGGCTGGATTTGTTGAGCGGTACAGGCATTGGTGCGCCTTTATGAAAATCAGTATTACTCATAAACCCAAAATGTTCAGTGATGTGATTGTACTGATACTTTTTTACTTCCTTTTTCAACCGGCTCAACCAGTCACTTTGTCTTTTTGTCCATTTCGCGTCAAACATAGAATATCGTACACCGTGCCCGATCAATCTTTTATTTGCAGAATATTCCTGCAGCAACT
>JACMLS010000261.1 GCA_014379485.1 Bacteroidia bacterium
ATTATTTCGCGAACCCGATCTTATTGATGTGTGGTTCGACAGTGGTTCTATGCCTTACGCGCAAGTTCATTATCCGTTCGAGAACAAAGAATTAATTGACGGCAGAAAATATTTTCCGGCAGATTTTATTGCAGAAGGCGTTGATCAAACACGCGGTTGGTTTTACACATTGCATGCAATTTCAACAATGTGCTTCGACTCTATCGCTTACAAAAACGTTGTCAGCAATGGTTTGGTGTTGGATAAGAACGGAGAAAAAATGAGTAAGAGTAAAGGCAACACGGTTGATCCTTTTATTACAATAGAAAAATACGGAGCAGATGCCACACGCTGGTACATGGTTTCTAACGCAGCGCCATGGGATAATTTAAAATTTGACATTGAAGGAATTGCAGAAGTGCAGCGTAAATTATTCGGCACACTTTACAATACCTATAATTTTTTAGCGCTTTATGCCAACGTAGATAATTTTGTGGTAGATGAAAAAAATGTTTCTCCATTAAAAGACAGAATTGAATTAGATCGCTGGATCATTTCAAAATTAAATTCTCTGGTAAAAGAAGTAACTTTTTTTTACGAAGATTACGAGCCGCACCGTGCAGCAAGAGCCATTGAGGAATTTGTTGATGAGCATTTGAGTAACTGGTACGTGCGTTTATCTCGCCGCAGATTCTGGAAAGGAGAAATGAGCGCCGATAAAAAAGCCGCTTACGAAACTTTGCAGGAGTGTTTGCGTGTTGTTTCTCAGTTAATGAGTCCCATTGCGCCTTTCTTTTCTGATTGGATGTATCAGAATTTAAATCAACAAAAAAATTCTGTTCATCTTACTTTATTAGCTAAAGCTGATGAAACAGTAATTGATAAAGCTCTTGAAGAGCGCATGGAAATGGCGCAAAAAGTTTCTTCTATGGTTTTATCCATCAGAAAAAAAGAGCATTTAAATGTGCGTCAGCCTTTAATGCGCATACAAATTCCGGCAGTAGATGAAGCGCAAAAAAACAGCATTTCTGCGGTAAGCGATTTAATTTTAGCTGAGGTAAACGTAAAACACCTTGATTTTGCAGACGAAAAGAGCGTGCAGGTTGTTAAAAATTTGAAACTGAATTTTAAAACCCTGGGCAAAAAATGCGGCGCCAATATGAAAGCGGTTCAGGAATTTGCTAAAGAAAACGGAGAGGCCATCATTGCTTCTATTGAGAAAAACGGCCATTACGATCTTGTTTTGCCGGCAGCCACCATTCGCCTCGAAAATGAGGATGTAGAGATCATTCCGGTTGATATACCAGGCTGGAAGGTGGTAAATAGCGGTGCTTTAACAGTGGCTTTAGATATCACTTTAACGGATGAATTAAAACAGGAAGGAATTGCACGTGAGCTTGTTAACCGCATCCAAAACATCAGAAAAGACAAGGGTTTTGAGCTTACAGACCGTATCAATATCAAAATTTTGCGAAATAATCTGATAGATTTAGCCATAAATAATAATTTGGCATATATTTGCAATGAGACCCTCACTACCAGTCTTGAATTGGTGGAAGAGTTAGAGCAAAATACCAGCATTTCGGTTGATGTGGATGAAAAGATCTCAACCCTGATTACAGTAGAAAAGTTGAATTGAATTTAAATTTTTTTTAATAAACATTTGTTATGGCAAAGAAGAACGACAAAAAAGGTAAGGATAAAAAAGCGTCTAAACCTGCTGCGAAAAAAACCGCAAAACCTGCTGCAAAAAACAACGGTAAAAAGAAACCTGTAAAGGAAAAAAAAGCAAAGCCAGCAAAACCGGCAAAAAAGGTAGTGGCAAAAAAGCCTGAGCCTAAAAAAGCAAAAGCTGCAAAACCAGCACCCGCAAAAAAGGAAAAAGAAATTAAAAAACCTGTTGTTGCCGCAAAAAGCGCTTCGGTTAAAAAATCTCATAAAGACGAAGGAAAAAAAGTAAAACCAAGTAAAGACGAGTTAGAAGGAGAAGGATTGGAATTAGAGGATGGAATTGAAAATCTTGAACTGGAAACTGAAGGAGGAGATGATGATGAAATGCTGGAGGAAATTGAAGTTCCGAAACCAAAAGCAAAAGGAAGAAAAAGAAAAGGCAGAAAAGGAGATGATGATGACCATGTGTACGATTCAGAAAACCTGATCCGTAAACAGGCATTAAAAATTGACCTTACAAAATCACTGATCAGAAAACCGCATGGCGAGCAACCAAAACCTTTTGTAAACACAAAAGATAACCGTACCCGCTATTCAGATGCTGAACTTGCAGAATTCAAAGAACTTTTATTGGATCGTTTGAAAGAAGCAGAAACAGATTATGAGTTGTTAAAGAGCACGCTTTCTAATAAAGATAACCACGGTACAGATGATACCTCGCCAACATTTAAATTGCTCGAAGATGGTTCAGATGTATTGAGCAAAGAAGAAACAGCACAATTGGCATCTCGTCA
>JACMLS010000262.1 GCA_014379485.1 Bacteroidia bacterium
AAAGGAAGGCCAGGGAAAAAGCAAGCAGTGCCATTGAGATCAGTGTTTTTTTAGTAGCATTGAATCTGACAATTTCTAAAGTAAAATAAACTGACAGACAAAGAAACGAGTTAATGAGCGAACCTCTCAGGCAGCCCGAGTTCCAGAATAAAACCATTGGGATAAAATGGAAAGCGATAAGTGCAGGAAAACGTAACTTTGAGTTAAAATTGCATAGAGCAAGAAAAAGTTTCCAGGAGCAGTAGAAGGAGAAAACTGAAAAACAGATTGTGCAAATCCAATAGTTGCCACCGGTAACCAGGTGTAAAAGACTGAGGAGTTTTATGAAAACCAGTGCGCCGCCATTAAAGTAAGAGAACTGATATTCAGGTGATGGATTGGTGTTTGAACTGATGAACCGTTCAAAAAATGTCCAGAAATCATTTTTAAAGATCCAGGCCAGGTTACCTGCTCTTTCAAAGTAATCAAAGGTGTCTCCTTCACTTTCAAAAATGTAAATGTAAACCCAGGCAAAAGAAATTCCCGCTAAAATTCTCACAGAAAATGCAATCGGAAAAATGATCTTATTATTTCCTCTTGCAAATTTTTTGAATAATAAAAAAGAAATTCCGCAAAGAATAAGAATGTTTATGCAGAGTAAAACCACTTTAAAAATCTTAGCAGGATTCGCGGAGCACCAGTTTTACCGGCAAAGCTTCTGAATGCGGTTTTTTCTCTTTGTCTTTTGATTCAATGCGCGCAAGAATTTTTTTAACAGCAGCAATTCCAATTTCATCAACAGGCTGCGCAATTGCTGTAACCTGCGGAGAAGTGATTTCGAAAGCCGGAATGTCATCAAAACTGCACAAAGCAACATCTTCGGGAATGCGGATCTTCATTTTACGCAAGGTTTTTAAAACAGCAACAGCCAGGTTATTATTGAGCGTAAAAATTGCATCCACTTTTTTCTCAGGCTGTAATAATTTTTTTAAATGCCGCGCCACTTCTTCTTCTACTTTGTTGAAAGGAATTTCGCAGAGCAGGTCTTTAGAAAGTTTTATGTTTTTCTTTTTCAGTGTTTCAATAAAACCAATTGTTCTTTCACTCAGCGGAGAAATGTAGGCGGGAGAAATATTAAAAAGTGCAATGCGTTTATGTCCGCTCTTTAATAAGTGCTCTGTAACTTTTACAGCCCCTTCACGATTCTCTACCACAACACTGTCAAATTTTTCATCCTCAAATTCCCTGTCAAACAACACAAGCGGATAATTATCTTTTTTCATGCGCACCAGTTCCTTTGCATTTTTTTGTGTAGAAGCAAGTAAAATTCCTTCTGCAGCACGGTCCTGTAACATTCTGATCAATTCATTTTCTTTGTCAGGATCTTCTTCTGAACTGCAGATCAGCAAACGATAACTGTGTTTTGAAAGTTCATCTTCCATAACACGGGCAATACGGCCATAGAACTGGTTAGAAATATCAGGCACAATAAGACCAATTGTTTGTGAGCGGCCCATACGCAAACCCCGCGCAAACTGATTGGGGCTATAGTTCATTTGCTTTGCTTTTTCCAACACCTTTTTCTGGGTGGCTTTGCTGATTTTAATCTCATCACCCTTGCCGTTCATGACCATAGAGATCAATGTTTTTGAAAGACCAAGGGCTTCAGCTAAATCGTTTAAGGACACACGTTTGCTCATAGGCATGATTTTGAGGAGGTTAAAGGCAATGGTTAGTAGAACTTAAATTTAAGCTAATTTTTTAACACATGAAATTAATTTTTTTGTTGACTTAGGGATTTTGATTCTCTATATTTGCCATAACATCAAATTAAGAACTCCCTTCGTTTATAGGCAATTAGCAAGGGATTTATTTTTAAACATATTGCTAAATCGTTTTAGTACAGACATAATGAGCGAGTGCCCCCTTTCGTGCTGAAAACTTTCCGGAGATAATTTATCCGGAGTAATCTTGTGTCTGACTAATGCGATCTGAAAAATTGCAGAAGAAATTAATTATTCCCTGCGTGTAATGAAAATTTCCTTAATGGGGGAAACAGAATTTTGTTTGATTGAAGAGATGAAATAATTTTTTTGAAAAATAGCTAAATCGATTTAGTAAAATGAAAACAAAACAACTCCGGATTTTTTTTCTGCTGTGTGAAATTTTATTGTCACGCAATTTTTCTGCACAATGTTCTGGTGGAACAAATGCAGGAGCAATTACTCCAACAACAGCATGGCAAACTATTACCGTGCAGGGTGGTAAGTATTTTACGTTTACAGTTCCGGCTGGCTCCTGTAATTTATACGATTTTTCTTTCTGCCAGGGCGGAGGCAGTTGCACCTTCGATTCGCAGATCACCATAAGAACAAATGCAGATGTGTATGCCAATGGTTATAGTGATGATGCCTGTGGTTTAAGTTCGCAGATCCTGAGCTGGAGTCCGCCCTCTTCAGGAACTTATCGCGTTTTGGTAAGCCAGTATTCATGCACAACAAATTCCACCAATGCAACGCTTGCGTATCGTTATGCAGGCGCGGCAAATAATGGCGATTATCAATACCTTAACAATGCAACTGTAAACGGAACCTGTATCAATTTAACTCCTGCTTCTAACAATCAGCTTGGCTGCGCCTGGGATGCAAATTCAACTTTGAATTTTGCTTCCAATTTTTCTTATGATTTTACTGTGAATTTAGGAAGCAGCGATGCGGGTGCAGATGGAATTGCTTTTGTAATGCAAAACGATCCGCTTGGCCGCTGTGTATGTGGTACTGCCGGCGGCGCGCTTGGTGCAGGAGGAATTACAAATTCCCTGATCGTTGAGTTGGATACTTATTTAAATACCGAAGACCGTGATGATGGAATGGCAGGCGTTTTATGCGCGGGCGGACCAGAACCCGATCATCTTGACATCTGGCAAAATGGAGTTGTAAATCCAGAACTCGGGTCGAGTTGTGTTACTGATGCGGGTGAGCGCGTGGTTGCAAATGGAGTACCGTTAATGAGTGGTTTAAGTATTTATAATATTGAGAATGGTCTTGATCATAAATTAAGAATTGCATGGAATTCAGGAACAACAACACTTACGGCATCTGTATTGGATAATACTGCAGTAACAACTTACGGAACTATTTCTTATGTATTTAACCCCATCACAGTTTTCGGAACCAACACACCCTTCTTTGGCTTTACCGGTTCAACCGGCGGACTCAATAACTCACAATATTTTTGCAATCCACCCATTTTACTTCCTGTTGAGCTTGTTGAATTTTCTGTAGCCTGCAATGAATTTTCAGGAACAACCCTTCACTGGAAAACTGCTTCTGAATTCAATAATGATTTTTTTACGGTTGAACGTACAACAAACGGAATTGATTTTACAGAGCTCACAACCATTAATGCAGAACCAAATTCCGCAGGTGCGCATGAATATTTTTGCCAGGATACCAAATCACCTGGCGGACAATTTTATTACCGTCTTTCTCAAACCGATTTCAGTGGTAAAAAAACTTTCTATCCTTTGCAGGAAATCAGGTGCGAAGAAAAAAAGGAACTCAAAATTTTAGCATTGAATAATTCAGAAGGGCAACTGGACCTTGTTACAGTTACAAAGGGAGGAATGTATTCTGTGAAAATTTTTGATGCGGTTGGTAAAATGGTTTTTTCAACGTGCCAGTATTTTTCGGAAGGAAAAAGTTATACCTCAATTCCGCTTGGTTTTATAAAGCAGGGAATTTATTTTTTGAGCCTTGATAACGGCTGCAGTAAAGCGGTTTCCAGGTTCGTAAAATAAGAGTTGTATTGTTTTTTTCATTGGAGAAATGCCTGCTTCGTACTATCATTTTTTTTATTGCTATTTTTGGGGTTCATTAATAAAGACGAATATGGAGCTTCTTGCCCCCCAAAACTGGAAAGATTACGAATTGCTTGATTGTGGAAATTTTGAAAAGCTCGAACGCTTTGGTGAGTTTGTAACCATTCGTCCGGAGCCACAGGCAGTGTGGAATTCTGTTTGGAGTAAATTAGAATGGGAAAAAAGAGCAAACGTAAAATTCATTCCCAAAACAAGTTCGTCAGGAGACTGGAAGAAAATAAAAAAAATGGATGATCAATGGAGCATTCAGTATGATCTTGATAAAAATGTTTCTATTTGTTTTCGTTTGGGATTAACTGCATTTAAACATGTGGGCGTTTTTCCGGAGCAGGCAGTGAACTGGAATGCTATTTATACTTTTTTGAAAAAACACAGGCAGGAAAAGCCAAAATTTCTGAATTTATTTGCTTACACAGGCGGCGCATCATTGGCAGCACGCGCAGCCGGAGCAGATGTTACGCATGTTGATAGTATTAAGCAGGTTGTTACCTGGGCAAACGAAAACATGAAACGTTCTAAATTAGATAACATCCGCTGGTTAGTTGACGACGCTTTAAAATTTGTAAAGAAAGAACAACGCCGCGAAAATTTTTATCAGGGAATTATTTTAGACCCACCCGCATTCGGCCACGGACCCAACGGAGAAAAATGGAAGCTCGAAGAAAATATTTCTGAAATGATCACTTCGGTTCTAAGTATTTTAGACAAAGAAAAGCACCTGCTTATTTTCAACGCCTACTCACTTGGGTTCTCTGCACTCATAATCGAAAATCTTCTGAAAGATTTTTCAAAAAAAACCAATTCAAATTTATCCATCGGAGAGCTTTTTATTCCGGCACAAAGCGGAGTAAAATTACCACTCG
>JACMLS010000263.1 GCA_014379485.1 Bacteroidia bacterium
TTCCGGTAGGTCATCTCCAGTTGTGCCTGGTTCTTTTGGATTGTTGGAGCATGAAAAAATAATCATGGCACCACAAAGAAGACTAAAGGCAGATTTTGCTAAACTTAAGTAATTGAATTTCATTTTAATACGAACTTTATTTTGAGTTTTTAAACACATGCAAGTAAGCAAAAAAAATTGAAACCGCAAAAAGAATTATTCGTCCGCTGAATATGCCTTTTAATAGGCAAATTTTCATTTTATCACAATAAATTTTGATTGCTTGCAAATACGTTGTTTCTTTGCTCAAAATCAATAAAAATGAAAAAACATTTACTTGTATTATTTAGCATTTTGGGTCTTGGAAACGCATTTTGCCAGACCCCAGCGTATACGCAAACCAATGTTATGACCGGCCTTAATTATCCGGTTGCTTTTGACATTGCGCCTGACGGACGTTTTTTTATAACTCAGAAAGGCGGAAATTCTGCCGGCTCCTGCGCCAACGGCTTTATAAAAGTATATGATGCCAACGGCGTTTTTCTTACCAACTTTTACGACCTTACAGATTCTGTGCAATGCGATTTTGAGAGGGGCTTGTTAGGCATTTGCCTCGATCCGGATTTTACCAATAATCATTACGTTTATGCCTATTACAATCACCTTTACGCAGGCGATGAAAGGATCCGTGTTGTAAGATTTACAGAAAATGCCAATTTAGGAACCAATCCTTTTTTGGTTTTTGATCTTGATGTTTCAAATTCAATTCCCGGTAATCACGTAGGAGGCAATATTCGTATGCATCCTTCTGAACCAGACAAAATCTACATTACAATCGGGGATTTGGCTTACCAGCAAGGAAACACCACTAATAACTACGCACAAAAACTTACACTTCCATATGGCAAAATTTTACGGGTAAATACAGATGGTACAGTTCCAACCACCAATCCTTTTTACGACGACGGAGATCCGTTTACGGGCAATTGCGACTGGATCTGGTCATACGGACACAGGAATGCGTTTGACATGTCTTTCAGCCCGGTAAACGACTCTTTATATTCTTCAGAAAACGGATGGCAAACCTGGGACGAAGTAAACCAGATCAGCCGCGGAAATAATTACGGATGGAATACCTGCGAAGGAAATTTCCTTAACGGTTCTACCACCACACCTTGCAGTATTGCAAGTTCAATTTTACCTATTGAAGATTGGGGTACTACATTACCTGCAGTTACAGGAATTCTTCATTATTCGGGAACGGCCTTTTCATCTTTAGACAATCATTTACTTGTTGCCGATAATAGTTTCGGTAGGATCTATGACATAACAGTTGGCAATCCGCCGGCATGGAATACTTTTGTTTCAAGAAGCACTTGGGCAGATTTTACAACCGGCGGTCTTACCACAATTAAGGAAGGAACAGATGAGTGCATTTATGCAATGAAAGGTGGGTATACTACCAACGGTATAATCTATCGTATCTGTCCGCTTGGTATGAATATTGAAGAAAACATCAGTGAGATTGGAAATATCGGCGTGTTTCCAAATCCAGCTGCCGATAATTTTTCTGTAGTATTTTCTGTAAAAGAAGATGCCAAGATCAAGGCAGAATTTTTTGATGTAACCGGAAGAATGATCGGAACAACTCCGGCATCTGAATTTAAAAAAGGCAAAGTTTACTTTAATGTAAATAAAAACAATCTTGCAGTAGCAAAAGGAATTGTTTTTGGAAGAATATCTGTTGAAAACGCAGATGGAAAAATTACTACCGGCAGAATTAAAGTTGTACTGGAGTAAATTATTTTTCAGAACAAATAGTCAGAACCCCGGAATTTTATTTCGGGGTTTTTTTTTGTCCTTTCTCGGCTGCGCTCGAAATGACAAAAAAAGGCTACCGGAAATTAAATTCGTGAAATAAACGCTTTGATGGAATGGTGAAATGTTGGAATATTGGGTAGATTTGACCGAAGAGGAATTTTCCTTAAGGAGACACCACCCATCATTCCATTATTCCCTCATTCCATTATTTAAGGTTACTGAAGAAAGTCTGAAGATAGGGGAGATTATTTTTGATCAGGAATAAATAGCAGTAGATAAAAGGCACCGCAAGAAATAAACTATCAAACCGGTCTAAAACACCGCCGTGGCCGGCCATGAGTTTGCCTGAATCTTTTACCCCAATACTTCTTTTAAACATAGATTCTATCAGATCTCCTATTGTACCTATTACAAAAATAACTGCGGCAAAAATAATCCAGTCAATTTTTCCTATGCCTCTTACTTCGTAATGATTAGGATCAACCAATACAAGTAAGCTATCCATAAAAAAAGCGAAAATAAGTGTAAAGATACCTCCGCCTATAAATCCTTCCCAGGTTTTTCCGGGCGAGATGCGGGGCATAAGTTTGTGCTTACCGAATAAAGAACCCGTAACGTAAGCAAAAGTATCGTTACACCAGATCAAACATAAAATTCCCAATATTATACGGTACTCATAAGTATATTTAAAATGACCGATCTCAATAAGAAAAGAAAATGGAATTGCTACGTAAATTATTCCGAAAACAGTTACTGAGATATTGAGAAAAGGTTTTTCTTTTTTTCTAAACAATTCTATTATATAAATGCTTGAAATTAAAAGCAAAAGAATAGCCGGAAAAGAATCACTGAATATTTTAGAGGTGGTAAAATTCCTGATAAGAAAATAGAGAAACACAAACAAACCGGTAATGACGCCAAAAATTTTCTGTGGATGAATTTCGTAAAGGCGCGAAAGGTTATAAAACTCAACCAGCCCCAATAAACAGATTATAAAGAGCAGGCTGCCAACATAGAGGGGACCATAAATGGTGCAAATAACCAAGGTAGCCACGAAAACGGCCCCTGTAAGGCTTCTTGTAAGCAAAACTGATTTCACAAAAAAACTTAAAATTAGTTTGTAATATTAATCAATAACATTGATACATATGCAAAGCCCCTGTTTTACAGGCCAAAAAAATAAGAGGCATGATTATTGAAAATTACAAAAAAACAGATCAGATACTGCCAAAAAACACCTGAAATTTGATTTTAATACCCCATAAATTTTATTAAATTTGCTACCCTTAAAATAAATTTTGCTTTATGAAAAATCTCGGAAAAAAGATAATTGCAGGTGCAGCATTGTTTTGCGCATTTGCGTCGTACGCTCAAACCACTACTAAAACAGGCGGGCCCGATCCGGTATTGATGACCATAGATGGCAAGCCTATTACCAAATCAGAATTTGAGTCTGTGTTCTTTAAAAACAATCCTTCCAGAACTATTTCTGATCCAAAAGCTGTTGAAGAATATGTAGACCTGTTCATCAATTTTAAACTTAAAGTAAAAGAGGCAGAAGAAATGGGCCTTGATACGGTAAAAACTTTTGTAACCGAACTTGGTGGTTACCGCAGACAACTTTCCGGCCCCTATCTTACAGATAAAAATGTAAACGAAAAGCTTGTAAACGAAGCTTACGACAGAATGAAAACTGAAATTCATGCAAGCCACATTCTTGTAAGGCTTACGGAAGATGCGCTTCCTAAAGATACATTAGATGCTTACAATAAAATCATCTCTTTCAGAAACAGAGCACTTAAAGGAGAAGATTTTGGCAAACTTGCACGTGAGAGTGCAGACAAAGGAGACCCAAGCGCTAAAGATAACGCAGGTGACCTTGGTTTTTTCAGTTCATTCAGTATGGTGTACACTTTTGAGTCTGCAGCCTATGCAACAAAAGCAGGAGAGATAAGCCTGCCGGTAAGAACACGTTTCGGCTATCACATTATTAAA
>JACMLS010000264.1 GCA_014379485.1 Bacteroidia bacterium
GACGTTTACCGCTTGCATAAAGCAGAATTAAATGCAATTGCAGACGAGAATGACAAATACAACAGGTTAATTGAATTAAATGTTCAGGAGCAATGTGTAAACGTAATAAAGACCGCTGCCGTTCAGCAAGCTCATAAAGAAAGAGATTTAAGGGTTCACGGATGGGTTTTTGATGTTCACTCCGGAAAACTGATTGACCTTAAAATTGATTTCGAAAAAATTCTTAAAGAAATAATGACGATATATAGAATTATATAAAGTCGGCGAATCAATTTGACTTGCAGTTGAGAGGGGTTTTGCTTTATGCGGAATGTTGATCTATCTTTTATTTGGCTTTTTACGATTACTTAAGACAAGTTTTGTTGCAAAGTTTCCTTACTTTTATGCTACAAAAAAAATAAATGTCTTCAAAAACTTCTATACTCTTAATTTATACCGGCGGTACTATTGGTATGATGCAAGACGCTGCCACCGGCCATTTAAAACCTTTCAACTTTGAATCGCTGACCGAGCAGATTCCGGAATTAAAAAAATTCAACATAAAATTAAGCTCTGTTTCTTTTGAACACCCTATCGACTCAAGCAACATGCATCCGCGCATTTGGGTAAAACTTGCGGAAATGATTGAGAAGAATTACGCTAAGTACGATGGCTTTGTAATTCTGCACGGTTCAGATACAATGGCGTTCACCGCATCTGCTTTGAGTTTTATGCTTGAGAATTTAGCGAAGCCAGTAATTTTAACCGGTTCGCAATTGCCGATTGGAATAATCCGCACTGACGGAAAAGAAAATTTAATTACGGCTATTGAAATTGCTTCGGCAAAATATAAAAACGGAAAATCCTTAGTTCCTGAAGTTGCGGTTTATTTTGAATATGAATTGCACAGGGGCAACCGCACATTAAAATACAACTCAAAACATTTCGACGCTTTTAAATCGCCCAACTATCCGCGCCTGGCAGAAGCAGGTGTTGACATAAAATATAATTTCAACGAGATCCAAAAACCTGGTAAAGGAAAACTGATCGTTCACAAAAAATTAGACAACGATATTGCCGTACTGAAATTATTTCCGGGCATCAGCAAAAAAATTACCGAATCAATTTTAAACACCAAAGGAATTAAAGCCGTGCTGCTTGAAACCTTTGGCGCCGGCAATGCCTGTACTGACGAATGGTTTACAGAACTGCTTGCCAAAACAATTAAACGCGGAGTAATTATTTTGAACATTACGCAATGTCTTGAAGGAAGAGTAATACAAGGAATGTACGAAACAAGTTCTCACCTGAAAAAGATTGGAGTAATTAGCGGCGCCGATATGACTTACGAAGCAGCAATTACAAAGCTTATGTTTTTACTTGGACAAAATTTTTCTTCCCAAAAAATAAAATCACTTCTTCAGAAAAATTTGCGGGGAGAATTGTCTGAGTAAAAAACGTTAGTCGTTAGTTGTTGTGTCGGTGGCTTCTATTTCATTCTAACGAAAAATTATTTCACGCTACAACCGCGACGAAAAACGAAAACGAAAATTTCTCTTACATAAGAATCCCTTACAAACCCAGAACGACTTAACGAGAAACGACTAACGAAAACCGTTTTATTTCCGTTGCTGAATCAACTTAGCACAATTACTCCCCTCCATCGCAATCCTATTCGCAATTTTCAACTGTGCATCCATCTCTTTTTTAATTTCTCTTTGTTTGCGCGGATTGGTTTCTAATTTAAAAAACTTTGAATACGAATCGTAAAGAGCAACGTACATTTCGCATAAATCATTATTCAGCTCCTTATACATTTTTTTGTTCTCACTTTCTTTTGTTTCTGCTACAACAAGACTTAAACATTTTATGTATTGATTTGAATAAAGCGAGAGTGAATCGTAAGAATTAATATTTGTATTCATCATTCTTTTGCGCGGATATTCGCTTTTGAGAAGATAAATTCCGCTTTGCATTTCGTGTGCGTCAATCAGGCCTTTATCAATTGCTTCCTGCACAGCTGAGCGGACACTGCGTTTGTTTTTCAAAAGATCTATTGCATTTTTAACGGAAAGTGAAAGTGAATCAAACTGTTTCTCTTCAAGCTTTCCGTTTTGCTGCATTAAAAATTCTGCTGTTTGCCTGAAAATCCCAAAGGCAAGCGGAATACTGTTCCTGGAATTATATTTCAAGGCCATTCTTCCGTACTCAGGAATTTTAATTTTTTCTGCGAGGCCTAAATAATAATTGATGGTATCTTTAAAAGAGTAAACTGTTTTACCGGGATTTTTAAAATGCTCTGCAATTTTTTTATCGCCTGCCATAAATGTTTTTAGTGAAACAGGATCGCTGAGCAGCTGCCACATCGCAATTTCGGGGGCGCGCATAAGAATTACATCTTTTGGACTCTGATCAAAATAATCATCGCTTGGATTTCTTTTAAATTTTTGTCTGAAAATTCCTTTCCGTATTTCTCCTGCGCCCCATGTGGCATCCACAATGTGCCAGGAACCATCAAACATCACTACATTCCAGGCATGATCTGCCTCTGTAAATCCTGCGCCAGTCTTATAACCAAAACCTTTACTGAAACCATCTACAATTTCGCATTTCAAGCCAAGCTTCACACACATTTCCTTATAAAGATTCGAAATTCCTTCGCAAACGGCCAGCTTTTTTTTAAACACATCTTCAGGTTTTGAATTGCTTGGTTTGTCTTTCAGAAATTTCTTTACATCGTATTTTACGTTATAAGTGATCCAGCAATAAACAGCTTTTGCTTTATCGCGATCAGAAGAAGCATTGTCTTTAATGTATTCAATTACTCCATCAATAGAACCCGCATTTGCACGCGGAATTTTTTTCATCGCATCTTCAATCGTTCCCGCATTAGTGGAATAGCAAAAACTTAAAAAAAGAATGGAAAGGAATACCGTTTTCAAAATCTTCATAGCGGGGGCCGGCACTAATTTATTCATAAAAACCAAACGGGGCTCGTCTGTTACAAAATTTTAACGTGGGGCAATTTGCAGTATAAGTATAGAGATAAAGTATAAGGCAGGCAGGAAACCCCTTATACTCTATACTTATACCTTATACTGCCGCTAAATTCTTATTTTAGTCGCATGAAACTACCATCTTACTCTCCGCATATAAAACACTGGGCGCTTGACCAGGAAATTGTATTTCTTAATCACGGTTCGTTTGGCGCTACTCCTAAAGTTATTTTAGAAAAGCAAAATCAATTACGCATGTGCATGGAATCAGAACCCGTGCGTTTCAGCATTCGCGAATTGTATCCGTTGTACCAGGCATCAATAGAAAAACTTGGCAGTTTTATCGGGGCAAATTCTTCTAATCTTGTTTTTATGAAGAATGCAACAATGGGGGTAAATACAATTTTGCATTCATTAAATTTAAACGAAGGAGATGAAGTGTTGATGCACAGCCACGCATACGGTGCATGCGCCAATACCATCAGGTGGTATGCACAGAAAAATAAATGGAAAGTGAACGTGGCAGAAATTCCTTACCCGATAAAAAATCCGGACGAGGTTGTGGAAGCATTTGTAAAAGCGATAACACCCAAAACAAAGTTTGCAATGATCGACCACATTACTTCTGCAACGGGAATTATTTTTCCGGTAGAAAAGATTGTAAAAGAATTACAGGCAAAAGGAATTGAAGTGTTAGTGGATGGCGCACACGCTCCTGCACATGTAGAATTAAATTTAGAAAAATTAGGCGCAGAATATTTTGTGGGCAATTGCCATAAATGGATCTGCTCACCAAAAGGTTCTGCTTTGTTGTATGTGAGACCAGATAAACAAAAATCAATTTCTCCCTTACAATTCTCGCATTACTTTGATGCGCCTGTTGCAGCAGATAAAAACTGGCAGGGACAATTTTTTTGGCCGGGGACAGATGACTATACGGCTTATTGCTGCGTGGGCGATGCGATAGATTTTTTTGAAAATAATTTTGAAGGCGGCTGGAAAGAAATAAGAAAACAAAATCGCGACTTATGTTTGAAAGCAAGAAAAATGCTGGCAGAAAAAATGCAGACAGAATTACCTGCGCCCGAAGAAATGATCGGAAACCTCTCTAATATTTTATTGCGAGATACAGAACTTCCACCTTACGGATTCAATTATATTTCTCCTTTACAGGAACAACTTTTTACACACTATAAAATTGAAGTTCCGGTTTTTACTTTTAATCGTGAGCAGCCAAGACAGTGGGCAAGAATTGCAGTGCAGCTTTATAATTCGTTTGAGCAGTATGAATATTTGGGAGATGCTTTGAAGGAGATTCTAAAGAGATAATTCGCTTTTCTCAACCACAATACACATAGAACACAATAGAGAAAAATTATTCTATTGTGCTCTATTGTTTCTATTGTGGTTGTAACCTTAGTTAAACCACACCCGTAAGATTCCTTGAGTTGCCCAGCGCTTTTTCGTGAATGACTTCCTGCACGGTTCTGTTTTCTATTTTGCAGGTGAGCCAGGAGATAATGTCTAAATAGAGAAAAGCTCTTTTTTCGTAAGGATGATCTTGTAGTTTAATGAGGTTGCTGCGTAGTTTTATGAACTCGCTTTTTATTTGGCGCGCATTCATGGTAAATGACCTTCTCAAAAAACTCATTACATGCTGCTGCACCAAATTCATTTCTTCTATTTTACTCAAAAAACGGAATACAGATTTGATCTGGTATTCTACCATTTCCATATTGCCTAATTCGTAATGCGCAATAAGATTTAAGATCCGCGCAAAACATTGCAGGTCTGAACGGATAGAAGTTTCTTTCTGGTTAATTACATTGTTCAGGTAACGGATTGCCATGCGGTTATTGCCACTGCCAAAATACATGCAACCGATCTTGTAATAAAAATTCATTACACGATGGTGATCTAATTTATTTTTAAAATACACAATACCATTCTCAATTTCTTCCACAATTTTTGCGCCCTCGGTAAAAGTACCGCGCATAAAATGATGGTTGATCTTGTTCAGGTATTTATACTGAAAGAAAAGCACAGCATTGTTATCGTTGTTGTGAATGAAAGCTTCGGTTTCAAGATTCTCTAATTGTTTAAGCGTAAGATCAAATTTTGCTTTGTGATCTATCATGAACAAAGCAGCTAATAAATTGTGCATTCCTTTCAAATACAATTCTACCTGGCTGGATATTAAATTGGAATGTTGCTCAAAAAGTTCAACCCATTTACTTGCGTATTTATAGCACATTAAAAAATCCTGGTTCATGTAATTGTGCCATACGTAACTCTGGTACAAATACAACTTCTCATAAAAACCAAGTTCTTCGAAATTGTAAACGGGTAAATTGGATTTAAAGAACTCATTCACAAAATGAAAATCTTTTTCGTTGCGTACATGTCCCACTTTTAAATACAATCCATATAAACGAATGGATAAATTGGAGAAGCGATTAGTGCCTTCAATTTTTTTTGTGAGCGCGGTTGTTTCATTGCTCAGTTCTTCTGCCTTGTTCTCAATACTATTGGTAATGTACTGCCCTTCTATCAGTTTTTCGAACTCTAAAATCTCAAGCAACAAGATCAGCTTTTCAAATTCTGTTGCCATTTGTTTGGCTTTGTCTATGATCTTTAAAGCCTGCACGTACAAACCCCTGTTGTATAAAACTTTTCCGTAATCAATTTGCTCGCGGATATAAATATCAAGATCAGAGTTAATGCTGTTTAGGCGCAAACACAATAACAATTGTTTGTACAAATGCGCTTTTAAATTACTGAGCTGGTTTTTATTGATGCCCGGTGCTTTCTGTAAAATTTTTTCGTCGTTGTATTCATTCTGTTTTTCTATTGCATCAAAAAGCTGAATGAATTTTTTATCCTCGCTGCTGTGAAAACGATTTACGTACAATTTAAAATTGCGTTTCTCGCTTTTGCTGAGCGATTTTACAAGTTGAAACAAGGGATCCTGACTCCAGGGCATGGCTTAATGTATTGGTTTAAGCGATCTGTCTGATTTTTCATTCCAAAACAGAACAAAAAATGCACTCTGTAAACATACAAAAAACCCACCGAAAGCCCTAAAAACAGGGCGTTTTCAGCTATGGAAAGTGCTAATATATCCCCGATTTTTAGCTTCTGTCTGTTTTAACAGAAAAAGCCCTTGTTATCAACGATTTTCCTTTACATTAGCGCACCTCAAAATTGCAATTTGCGCTCCTTTGTGCCACCGCTGAAGCTAAGGCGACACGAGGTTGGTCGAAGGAAAACAAAAGAAAGATCGTCTTAATTTAATATAATAATTGTTCTCAATTAACCTGTAATAAAAAAGTAAACCTAACCTAACAATTCCGTGCTGTCTTAAATTTTTTTGACAGTACGGATTTTTAAAAACAACCAAAACCGCCTCCGTCTTGTCGGAATAACGAGACGGCTAAAACATGAAAAAAATGTACAAAACAATTCTTACCCTCACAATGGCTTTGTCTGCTGTTTGCATTTCTGCGCAAACAGTGGTCATTCCGGCCGCAAATCCAAGCGCAACGGGCCTTACCAATAGTCCGTGGAGAAAACCATTAGGTACCAACCGCTCGTATGAGCGTACCGCCATTAAATATACGCATGCAGAAATAAACACCATGGGCCAGATCACTGACATTGGTTTTTATGTTGATTCAACTAATGCACCCGGTTATTCTGTTACACAAGTTTACATGAAAGAAGTAACGGATTCTACATTTACTCCATCTACTGTAGCTGCAGAAGAAGCGGGTGCTACTTTGGTGTATAGCGATACGATTTTTTCTGCTGCATTTGTAAAAGGACAGTGGACTATGATAACGCTTACTACACCATTCGTTCACACAACAACCAATAACATTGAAGTAATTATTGAAACCAATTCTGTAACAGGTACAGACGTTGCGCAGATCGGAAAAGCTTTCAGGTATTCAACCGTTACAGGAGCACGTGAGCAATACTGGCAAAGCGGATCAGCAACCAGTACTGTAATTCCGGCCGGCAACGGTACCCTCGTTAACAACAACAGGCACAACATTCAATTGATTTTTGCGCCAGTTCCACCATGCGTTGCTCCACCAACAGCGGGCATAGCCACAAGTTCTACAGATACAACATGCGTATCTCAGACAGTAAGTTTTGCATTAAGCGGAAGCTCAAGCGGAACAGGACTGACTTACCAATGGTATTCTTCTCCTGACTCTTTGACCTGGACCGCAATTCCGGGAGCAACACTTTCTTCTTATTCATCAACAATTACTTCTTCGTCTTATTTTATGTGTGTGCTTGCCTGTAGCGCGCAATCAGATTCTTCCTCGGGAGTATTTGTTTATTTAAATCCGTTTTACAATTGTTATTGCGCAACAGGTTTGGGTGGTAATTGTACTTCCGCTATAGACTCTGTTTCCATTACAAGCACAACGCTAATGAATGGTCCTACCGGCTGTACGGTTTCTTATACAACTTATCCTGGAAGCGGAAACACAACAGCTACTCTTACACAAGGACAGTCTTACCAGATGGCAACTACTTTTACCGGTAATACCAGGGCATCACTTTGGATTGATTATAATCACAACGGCATTTTTGATACTTATGAATGGGCACAGATTTGCCTTACCGCAACAGCAGGCACTCCTGTGCTTGCAAATTTTAATGTTCCGCTTTCTGCAATGACCGGTGTTACAGGTATGCGCGTGCGCTCTCGTTCTAACGCAGGTGCAAACGATTCTACTTCTGCCTGTGCTAATTTTGGAACAGGAGAAATTGAAGATTATTTAATAGACATTATTGCAGCGTCTCCATGCGTAGCACCTCCGTCTGCAGGTGTTGCAAGCGCTGCTCCTGATACAATTTGTGCAGGTACTCCTTCTTCTGTTACACTTTCCGGTTATACTTCCGGATCTGGAACAACTTTTCAGTGGGTTTCTTCTGTTGATGGTGGATTGAGTTGGGCAATTGTGGGAGGCGCAACTACTCCCCTTCTTAACCCCTCTCCAACCACCACAACATGGTACGCATGCGTTGTAACCTGCAGTGCACAATCTGACACATCTGTAGCGGCTTCTGTTACTGTAAATCCTTTTTACAATTGCTATTGTACTGCCGGAATTGGCGGTGGTTGTGTAACACAGGCCGGAACTACTATTGATTCTGTTGCCATTGAAACAACCACACTTGACAATATCAGCGGATGCGCCCCAACATTTTACACTGTGTATCCTGCAAGCGGAAGTACAACAGCTACTGTTAACCAGGGAACAACTTATAATCTTGATGTGACTTTGCAGGGAAATGCAAAAGCAGAAATGTGGATTGATTACGATCACAGCGGAACATTTGATCCGCTTGAAGGAGTTCAGGTTTGTTTAACAGCAGTTGGAGGAGTGCCAAACGTTGTTGCATTTACAGTTCCTTTAACTTCTGCTACCGGTTTAACCGGCATGCGCGTACGTTCACGTTCTACAGCAGGCGCGCTTGATTCCACTTCGGCTTGTTTGCCAACAGGTACCGGAGAAACAGAAGATTATCTGATCACCATTGATATTCCATTAGGAATGACAAAATCAGACATAGGAAAATCAATTTATGTGTTCCCGAATCCAAGCAACGGAATTGTAAATGTGGGTGTGAGTTTAGTAACACCATCTCGTTTAACTTACCAGGTTATTAATTTAAACGGAGCAACTATTTACAACGAACAAGCGGGCATACAAAACGGAAATATCAAAAAAACAATGGACCTTTCTGGTTTCCCAAAAGGAGTTTACTTTATTAAAGTTATTTCTGATAAAGAAGTGATGATGAAAAAGGTAGTGCTTCAGTAAATCATGACCTCTGCCGCAGATTGAACAGATTGATTTTTTTAAATTCAATCTGTGAAAATAAAAAAACCGTTCAGACAAATTGTTTGAGCGGTTTTTTTTGTAAGTTTATATTTGGCTTTTACAACAAAGCGATTTAAAAAATTGTTTTCAAGGCAAATGAAGAAAAAACCCAAAATATTTTTTTTGTTCATTGGTCTTTTCTGCGTCTCAATTTATTTTGTGAATGCTCAAAGCTCAAAAATTGATTCTCTTGAGCTGAGGATCAAAACAAATTTTCGTGACAGCGTTGCCGTTGATAATTACAATATACTCTGTAGATTGTATTCGCAAAAAGCAAATTATGCACGCGCAAAGATCTGCGGCGATTCTGCTCTGGCTATTTCTGCAGCACTTAATAAAGAAAAATTAATTTCCAGGTCGCACAACAGTCTTGGAATTATTTTATACCATTTAGGAAATTATCCTGAAGCGCTTCGCCACGACCTTGCAGCTTTTGCAATTGAAGAAAAAACGGGCGACGAAAAAGGAATTGCTATTACTTCGAGCAACCTGGCCAACGTGTATTACTCATTAAAGAATTACGATCAGGCAATAATTTACAACGAGCGGGCGCTGGCACTCAAAAAGAAATTCAATGATAAAAAGGGCATCAGCTACTCGTACGAAAATATTGGCGTTGTGCTTTTCTTTCTTGGTAAATATAAAGAAGCGCTCGAAAATTATGAGCGCGCCTTGCAAATAAAATGGGAATTAAAAGACAGTATTTCTTTAGGCACAAGTTATAACAGTATGTCGGCCGCCTACATTAAACTTGGCAATTACGACAAGGCGCTTGAATGTGCAACCAAATCGCTTGAACTGAAAAGGGCGATTGGAGACGAAGAAGGAATTGAAATCACCTACATTAACCTTTCGGACATTTATCGTAATAAAAACAATCCTGCACTCGCATTTCGGTACGTTTCAGACGCGCTGCCTATTGCAATTACTGTGGGCGATAAAGAAAGCATTACGGATTGTCATAAAATGTTATCGGACCTGTTTTCGGAACAAGGAAAGTTTAAAGAAGCCCTGCAACATTTTAAATTATACGTTGCTTACCGCGATAGCCTGTCTAATGAAGAAAACACCAAAAAAATTATTCAGCAGCAAATGCAATATGATTTTGATAAAAGATCTGTGGCAGATTCCATTAAGAACACTGAATCGAAAAAGTATGAAGAGATCAGACATCAGCAGCAGATCTCACGTCAGAAAAATTTTACCCTGGCCGGTGTCGCCGGATTTCTTATTATGATCATAGTAGCCGGCATTTCTTTCATTGCTTTCCGCAATAAAAAGAAAGCCAACGTTGAAATCGCAAAACAGAAATTGCTTGTAGAGATCAAACAAAAAGAAATTCTTGACAGCATTCGTTATGCAAGACGTATACAAAACGCATTGATAACGCAGGAAAGCAGTTTCGAACGTATGCTTAAGAAGCTAAGAAAGAATTGAGCACCTATGAGCAACTCTC
>JACMLS010000265.1 GCA_014379485.1 Bacteroidia bacterium
GCGGGATTTTTTTTAGTATAAATTTTTAAAAACAATCAAAATGAAAAATTCAAAAAACGATGTTGAAAATTTCAACAACCTGGTGTTTGAGAAAAGAAACAAAAATTACGGCGCATTCGCAATCCGTCAGTCATACAACGGAACTGCAATTAAATCTACCCTTATTACAGCAGGTGCTTTTTTAACCCTTCTGTTTGTTTTAGCATTGCTTGCAGGTGGTGAAACAATCACCAATGATAATGATGCCATGGCTTCAAGTGAACAGCTATTGCTTTCTAAAACAGATGTAGACAATACTCCAAAAGAAACACCGAAAGATAAACCAGCAGCAAGTGCAGCGGCAAGGGCTTCAGGTAATTTTATTCCGAGTAATGCATTAGCGGTTGATACTACAATTAAATTTGATGCAAATGCTACTGTTGTTGGAATATCTAAAGATCCGAACGCAATTGGTACAGGCACAAAAGACACCACTACAACAGAAGGAATTACGGCCGTTGTAAAACCTGAGCCTAAGAAAGAGCCGGTTATCTGGACACCGAAAATGCCAGCTTTTAAAGGTGATATCTATAAATTCATTACCCAGAACATTAACTTCCCAACTACCTTGCTTGAAATTGGCGGAAGCGGAACTGTATATGTTCAGTTTATTGTAAACGAAGACGGAGGCATAAGCAACGTAAAAATTGCAAAAGGAATGGGAATGGGCTGCGATGAAGAGGCAATGAAAGTTGTTAAGAAAATGCCAAACTGGGAACCAGGCAGAACAGCAGACGGAGAAGCGGTTAAAGTTATTTTTAATCTGCCAATTAAATTCAAAGCAAATTAAACTGAGCAAAGAACTCAATGATCTGAGAGTAGGAATTATCTTAAAATAAGATCAGCACTATAACTTCTTATCAGAACAACGAAATAATGTTACAGTGCTTTTATAGCCCTTCCGGAAAAAAGCCGGGAGGGTTTTTTGTTTTTGGATAAACCGCCTGGGTTAATTTAAGCGCCACTTAAAAAACAGTTCCTGCCAATTCCATTTTACATCTTTTGCACGCGGGGCTGCGCGTGTATCTTTGAATCATCAAAATGTTCTTTGTCTTTTTTTCGAATGAAACTGATAGCTATCGGGAGACAAAAAACAAAAGGGTACAAGCGCGGGATTTTTTTTAGTATAAATTTTTAAAAACAATCAAAATGAAAAATTCAAAAAACGATGTTGAAAATTTCAACAACTTAGTGTTTGAGAAAAGAAACAAAAATTACGGCGCATTCGCAATCCGTCAGTCATACAACGGAACTGCGATTAAATCTACCCTTATTACAGGAGGTGCTTTTTTAGCCCTTGTAATTATTTTAGCATTGCTTGCAGGTGGTGGCACAATTACAAATGACACTGATATGGGTTCAAACGATCAGAAAATTCTAAGCGCAACACCAGTTGACAATACTCCTAAAGAGGAATTAAAACCAAAACCAGCATCTAATGCAGCTGCAAGAGCAAGCAACATTTTTATTGCAAGCAACAGCCCCTTGGTAGATACCACAATTAAATTTAATCCGGACGCAAATGTTGTTGGAAAATCTCTGAACCCACTTGCTAACGGAACAAGCATTACTGATACCTCTACTGTAGTTACTACTAACACTGTTGTAACAACAGCAACTGTAGCAGTAACTCCAAAAGTTGCAAAGTTGTATGCAGATAAAATGCCGGCCTTTAAGGGAGACATTCGCATATTTATAAGAGACAACATTGTGTTTCCGCAAGAAGCGATTGAAGTGGGTGTTGATGGAACTGTATATGTGCAGTTTATTGTAGAAGAAGATGGTTCAATCACTAACGCCAAAATAGTTAAGAAGCTTGGGCTTGGTTGCGATGAACAGGCAATAAGTGTTGTGAAGAAAATGCCAAAATGGGAACCGGGAATGGATAAAGGTGAGCCTGTAAAAGTTATTTTCAATCTTCCAATCAAATTCAAAACAACAAATTAATGTTAAAATAAAATCAGCACTGTAACTTCTTATCAGAACAACGATATAATGTTACAGGGCTTTTATAGCCCTTCCGGA
>JACMLS010000028.1 GCA_014379485.1 Bacteroidia bacterium
CGAGATCAATTGCTTCTAAGACTTTTCTTTTGTAGCATTTAAAACCAGCGGTGGTGTCTTTTATTGAGATCCACAAAACTGTTCTCACGTATACTGAGGCGAAATAAGATATGAGTACTCTGCCCATTGGCCAGTTGCTTACTTTGCCGCCTGATACGTAGCGTGAACCAATAGAAACATCTGCACCTTTTTCGCAGGCATCGAGCAAACGTAATAAATCATCAGGATCGTGAGAGAAATCGCAATCCATTTCAAAAATATAATCGTACTGCTTTTTTATGGCCCATTTAAAACCGTGTATGTATGCTGTACCTAAACCCAGTTTACCTTTTCTTTCTTCAATAAAAAGTTTGCCTTCAAATTCAGGAATTAATTTTTTAATGATCTCAGCAGTGCCATCGGGAGATCCGTCATCTACAATAAGTAAATGAAAAACACGGTTAAGAGAAAACACCTTTCGAATCATCTTTTCGATGTTTTCTTTCTCGTTATAAGTAGGTATGATTACTAAATTACCGGCCACCAAATGTTAAAATACGAAGATACAACATTCCATTTCTTTGAAAAGTGAAACGCAGAAATATTTAAAACAATATTTTTTTCAGGGTTAATAATTGTTAATAGCTTGTTAGTTTGTGGAAATTCAGACGTTTAGCGGGAAAATATTTTCCCAATAAAACTGCGAAAGTAAAAAACTGTTAAAGTATATGAGAATAGAGGGCTCTTGTGGGTTACTTTGGCACATTTACTGAATTAAAGGGGCATGATACGATTATACATATTCTTATTTCTGATCATTCCGGCCACTTTTTCTTTTGGTTCAGGAACAGCGCCTGTAAAAAATTATACAGCAAGCAAAATTCAGAGAGGCGTTGCCAGCTATTACCACAATAAGTTTAACGGACGCAGAACAGCATCTGGAGAAATTTTTTGGAACGATAGCTTAACTGCAGCGCATAAAACCTTGCCACTTGGAACCTGGGTAAGAGTAACCAATCTTAAAAACGATTCTACAGTAATTGTAAAGGTGAATGATCGACTGCCTAAGTTCTCTAAACGCAGTATTGATCTTACAACTGCTGCGGCGAAAAAACTTAACTTTATAAGAGCAGGAATTACCAAGGTTAAGATTGAGATCCTGGAACCTAAAAAACTTGATCTGAATGCACGTTAAGAGTTTGAAAGTTTAGAAAGTTTTGGGCGGAAAACTGATTTTAAACTTTCTCAACCCGGTAAGAAAACTACAACACCCAAAACTTTCTAAACCTGTAACGTTCCAAACTTTCTAAACCACACCATCCATCTTCAGAATATTCAAAGTATTCAAACCCTCATTAAAAAGAAGATCAATTATGCTGAGATTTGGTATGAAGCCGTATTTATTTCCGAAAACCTGGTAGTATTCTTTGATCTGAAAATTTTTATCTGATTCTGCATCGTTTTGGGGACGAAAAAAATTTCTGAGGTCATCAGCAACCGCAATTTCTTTTTGGTAGGTTTCAGTAAAACTTATTTCGGGAGAGATTTTTAAAAGTGAGCAGACAAGTTTTATCAGTTCAAAATTAAAATCGAACAGAAATTCATATTCCTTCTCATAAAAAATTTCGAAGTCCTGTTCAAAAAACTCAAAGTAGGGCGAAGAGCGGTAGGCGCTGCTAATGGTTTTCCAATGCAATTTTTGCCAGGCATCGCGGTAAGAGATTTTTTTTTGAGAAACAAGAGTTCGTTCAGAAGAGTGTATAAGTGGAACGGTAAGATCGAGTTTTCCGTTAGCGCCATAAACGCTGCAACGGTTCCTGAAACTCTGTTTTACAAAATTTTCATGTTTCTCAATTTCAATTTTTTTATACGCAAGAATTTTACTGAAATATTGAATATTGGGCAAATAAGCAGTAGATAGAATAACCGTTTGGTTCATTTTATAAAATTTCGTCAAATATAAAGTAAGATAATCAGAA
>JACMLS010000266.1 GCA_014379485.1 Bacteroidia bacterium
ACTTCTTTTAAGGCAGATTTAGATTCTTCATCAAGCATTGCATCAGAAAATTTTTGCCATACAAAATCCACAGCCTGTTGTGTTGGATGAACCATGTCTTCCTTAAAAAAACGATAATCGCGCAACACATCATTCACTAATTCGTAAGCCGGAAAATAAACAGTGTTATGGTCTTTACACAATTCATGCACTGCAAGTAATAAAGTTGATTTGCTGATGTTGTTTTCAATCAAGCCATCGCGCAGATAACGAACAGGGCTTACTGTAAAAAGAATTTTTAAATACGGATTGAATTTTTTGAGGCTTGCCAATTGTTCTTTCCAGGCCGCAACAATTTCCGCTGTGGTCAAAAGTTTTTTTTCAAACTCTGTTCCTGGAATTTTATGGCAGTTGGCAACAGTTCTTTCTGTTTTTGTATGTGTATAAACAAAAGCGGAACCAAATGTAACAATGAGCCAGCCCGGTTTTTTAAGTGCAACTGCTGCCCTTTCTATTTCTGAATTTATTTTTTGAAGAGCAGAATTTTTATCCGGAAAAGAAAAACTACCGTGATGCTGAAAACTGTGCCAAAGACCGTTTTGCTGAATCAGCTCGTTTTCAGAATATTTTTTCTCAGAAATAATTTCAGAAATACAAGTTGCTAAACTAAGCGGATTAAAAATAATTCCGTAAGGATTGGTAAGCGAGTGAAATTTATTCCGCTCAAATTTTTCGCCAATGCTCTCAGCAAAACAAGAGCCCAAAAGAGTGACCTGATCTTTACAGGAAATTTTTTGATGAGAAGAAAAAGAAAAGTCTAACTGAAATTTCATTGCGAATTATTTATGCCACTCCCGACAAATTTGTCGGGATCACTAATTTACACAGATTTTTTCGCAGAGTAAATTAGTACATCTCAAAAAAAAATCTGTGCCTTCAATCTGCGGTGATCTGCGATCCCGATAGCTATCGGGAGTGGCAAAAGAGTGAAATTAATTCCCAAAGATCTCAAACTCGTAAAATTCCATGATCTGGTTGCAGAGTAATTTTTTGCAGGCCTCATCTACTTTTTTGTGCGCAGCTTCTTTAGTTGATGCTTCCACTTCAAGCGTAATATGTTTGCCTATGCGCACGTTTCCTATTTCAGGCAAACCTAAATTGCCCATAGAATTACTTACTGCTTTTCCCTGTGGATCTAAAAGCGCCTTAAGAGGCATTACATCAATTTCTGCACGAAAGTTCATGATAAAAAATTTTAAGCGACAAATTTAGAAAGATGCGCCTTGACAAAAAAAAATATTATTCACAAGTTGTTAAGCCTGAGCTGAGGCATAGAAATAAATTCAGCCATTTTTTGATGGCGAAAACCAGTAAAAAGAAGAAATTAGTTAGCGAATCCGATAGAAGGCATTGCTTTTCCTTCAAACTTACAGATCACAGCATCCCAGGCGTTAAGCTTTACCTCCTCAATGGTTTTACCAGAAGCAGTAATAGCGCTGTTCGCGTCTTTTGCAGAATAAATTCCTTCTGCAGATTTCTCGAGTGTAAATAGAATTTCCTTTTCCATGTGGCGGGTTTTGTTTATTAATGTAATAATAGAACATTTTTCTATAAACGAACAGAAATATTCGCCCAATTGTCGAAATTGGTGATAAAAAGGGCTTTGAGGGGTATGAATTTAAGAGGAAATTCTCCCCTTCTTTCTTGTTAACAGGTTGTTGACAATGCTCATAAAGACATAGAGCACAATTACCAATGGAATTCCAACAAATTTTAAAAAAACAAACATCAGCACAGCTAGCAAAAGAAAAACAAAACGAATTTCATTTCCCTTCCATTTAAAATGTTTGAACTTTAAAGCAAAGAGCGGAAGTTCTGAAACGAGAAGGAAAGACATTAATAAAGTAATAGCGCAATAAAACCATCTTGTATTTAAAAAATTGTCAAAAAAGAAATTATGAATCAGGTCATTTGCTTTCCAGTTGCACAATTCAGCACCTGCATGTAATGTATTGATGTGGGTAGCCTGATCGTAATCCCATCCGTAATGCCCCGCGTAAGGTGGCTCTTTAAAATCAATACCGTAACTAAAATAAAAAATGAGTGGAATACTGC
>JACMLS010000267.1 GCA_014379485.1 Bacteroidia bacterium
AAATTTTCATTCAGTTTTTTTTAAATAATTACCTGGTAAATAATTTTTCTTTATCAAGACATAAATCCTGCAGCTCATCAAAAGTTGCGGTTTTAAAATTCAATTTAAAATTTTCCTTAATGGATAAAAGCGCGTCTGTAATGGATTTGTTATCGGGCACAATTGTTCTGTCTACACGTAAGGCGATCACTTTCTGATCTTCACAAAAACCTTTGTAAGTTACTCCCGCAAAAAAAGTAAATTTCTTTTTTATCAACGCAAGGTCATCTGAATTCATATTGCTGATCGCAATAACTACTTCCTCATTGTTAGTCAGAGGATTTTTTTTTGAAACTGAAAAGGAAGAGAGCAGGATAATTCCTGCAAAGGCTAACAAGGTAAATATTTTCATTTGAACGGTTTTAATAAAACAAATAAATATAGTAAAAATAACAATTAGCTAAACAAGGAGTGGTTTTGTATTGTTCACAAATGCGGAGTCTCACTCCGTTGTTCTTGCATCGGATTAATAAAATCACAGAGACCGTCTTTTCGTCAAAAAAATAGAATAATTCATCGCTTTGATAAGGAGGTTCGACGCATTTATTTATCCGTCGTTTTTTTTCAACACTTTATTAACTTATTGTAAAATAGTTAATATCGATGAAGTGTATGTTTTTCCTCTTTAAAGGTTGCTGAATAAAAAAGCAGAATACAAATGAACATTCTGCTTCCTGAAAAAAAATATACCAATTGCACATGCAAAATAGTCTAAAGATGCTTAGTAATTTTTTATTAAGATTATAAAAAAAACTGTTCAGAAGCAGGGACTACGGAACAGTTTTTTTGAAGAAGAATTAATAAAAAGGGACAAGTAGTCCCGAAAGCTTTCGGGAGGACTATTTTGCATGTGCTGTTGGTATTAAAGAGATATTTTAACTTTTAAGACCACAATAAAAAACGCCGATTCTTGTTAAATATTGAGAAAAACTTGATTTAACCACCCAATTGAAATAAATTTAATAAAGTTTTATGGAAATGTAACTTAAGCGGCATCTCAAGGTTATAAAAAGAAATTAAACTAAAAAGAATTTTTCACTAAATCCTTACAACATGAAAAACATCTCCTACCTGACTTTAACTTTAGCTTTGGCCTGTGCACTCGAAGGATTCGGGCAGTACAACGGAAAGCGCGAAAATCTCGGAAGCAATATCAACTCTGATGGAAATACAGACTCTGCGCCTGTAATGAGTTTTGATGGTAAAACAATGTATTTTAAACGCTCGGTTACCGGAGAAAGTTATGATTACGATATTTATTTAAGCACCATGCAGGCAAACAAGCAATGGTCTAAAGCCATGCCTGTAACGGAATTGAATAATGATAAGGTAGGTGAGGTTGAATACGTTTATCCTGACGGAAAAAAATTAATGATCTGCGGAACCTTTAATGGCAAATCAGGATTGTTTAATACCACAAACGTAAACGGTGTTTGGACAAATATTGAGTTTGTTGATATTGGAATGGAAGTAGATGCCAATAACGATAATTTAAATGTTACCATGAATACGAGACAAAATGTAATGATCGTATCTATTCATGGCGATCTTTTTCTTTCTTTCCGTGATGGAGAAAAATGGTCTCCGGTAAAAGAAATTGCCGGGTTAAATACAACAGGTTATGAGTATACTCCATTTTTAGATTATGATGATAAAACATTATACATAGCCGGAACCGGTTATGCAGGAACTACAAACGGAGAATCTGATATTTTTAAAGTAACCCGCACAGATGAAACCTGGATGAACTGGTCGCAACCAGAAAAAGTAAAAGGAAACATTAATACAGATGGATGGGATTCTTTCTTTTACATTCCACCAACAAAAGATTTTATTTATGTGTACAATTTAAATGAAGGAAGCGGAGATATTTTAAGAATTAAAAATGAACTTCCTGTTGTTCCTGTTGTTGATCCGATTGTTGTTGTTGAACCGGTTGCAGTTGTTGAACCTGTGGTAGCAGATGTTATTGCAACAGATGTTGTAAGTACAGATGCTGTTGTTGAAGAAATTACTCCTGAAACAAACACAGACCGCTCAATTGGCGGAACACAACAAGACCTTGAGAACATTTTGGTTTATCCTAATCCAACACAAGGTCAGTTTAATATTGCATTGCATAACTCTAACGAAACAACTTTTTCTCAGATAAGTATTCTTGATGCAAACCTTAAAACAATTACTGCAATAGGAACTTCTCAAAGTATTTACAGCTTTGATCTTTCTGAATATGATAACGGAATTTATTTTGTAAGAATTCAGACCAACGGAAAAAACACTTTAAAGAAAGTTGTTTTGTCTAAATAAAACTGAGTTTAATTATATGAAAAACCCCTCACGATATTTCGTGAGGGGTTTTTTTTGACCAGAAAATATGGGGGAGATTATTTTCCTGATCCTTCTGCAGAAGCCCATGCACCGGGTGCGTTTGCGCTTCCTGAAACAATTATAGAACCGTTTACATAGATCTCAACAGTAACTTCGTCTGATGAAGAAGAAATGTTTTTAGCTTTTATTTTTAGGGTTTTATATTTTTCGTAATTGAAAGAAAAAGATTGATCCATTTTATTTGAAGTGCCTGTTAAAGTTACAGGTTTACCAGCTGCATCAGGAGCAATATATTCAAACGAAAAACTACCAGAGTTTGCATGCACTTTGTATTCAACATTTATAGATTCAACTGTAGTTGTAGCTGAAGAAGGAGCCGAAAGAGGCTGATCATCATTTTTTTCGCAAGAAGTTAAAAGTGCAATGGCAATAATTGAACAAAGAATTATTTTTTTCATTTGGCTGTTTTTTTATTAATTCGGGCACAAAAGTAGTGTCAGATAAGGCCAAAGTCAAGTTTATCGACAGTTATTATTGATTCGTCTAACAAAATAAATCGTTAGTCGTTGGTTTTGAGGTAAATAAAATAAGTATTGAGAGTGGTTTTTGCTTTATGCAATGTAAAAAAAGCAACTTAAACCTCAGAAAGTCTGATCATTTGGTCTTTTTCAGGGTCCCAGATCTTTAGTCTTAGGCAGGCAACAACGTCTTTTGGTTTAAAAGAGGTCATTTTTACATGTTTGAGTTCTTCAAAATGCTCCATTACTTCGGGCAAGCGGTAAAACGGAATGCGTGAGTTGAGGTGATGAA
>JACMLS010000268.1 GCA_014379485.1 Bacteroidia bacterium
CGCCGACTTCGCCACTCAATTTAGTGAATGAAATTTTCTCAATCTCCTTCCCAAAATCATTTTTGCTACACGACAGCCAGAAAATAGTTTCTGTTTCTTTAGTATTAAAAAAAGTCAAATCTTTTTTTAATGCTCCTTCTTTTTCCCTTTCGTAGTCAAACAACCTTTCCAACTGTTGAGAATTAAATTTATTGTTCTTATCAAATTTAACCACCCCGTTCAATGAGTCACGCACATATTCTACAACGGTATCCTTCATAAAACAATTATCTACGTTTCTCATTCGCGCAACTAAAGAATCTACCCTGCTGCAGATTGCGCTTCTGGCTTTTAGATTATAATCTTTTAATTTTTTCTCAGTATTTAAAGGCTCAATAAATTCAAACATCAGAATAATCAAAGTTGTTGTTACAAGAATCTGAAGTATCATAAAAAAAGAAACAGAAGTCTTGATGACGTCAAAAATGCTCAGGCTTTCATGTTTTCCCAGGAAAGCTGATTTAAGTAAGGGAACTGTGAGCAAAAGGATCAGAATTGTGATCACAAAATAAATTACGTGTTTAGTATCAAGATCCAGCAATTCCTTTTTGTATTTACTTTCGCTCACTATACCGTAAATATTAAACTCAAGTTCTTCTTCTATGTTTTGGGGCTTAACTATGTACGAAGAAGAAAGAATAAATTTTTTATTTTCGTCGTCCCCATATTCAAATATGCTGTTGCCTTTTTTTCCAAACTTGCGTAGACTATCCATTGCAATCTGAAGATTATCTGAGTATATTACTTCAGGTAGCGTTGATGAAGACCCGACCGGTTTATAATTTTTTAATGCCTGAAAAGTAATTGTGTACTGTTCAAACAACTCATAATCAGGTTTTAAAAGAGAGTCAATACAAACATTTATTCGCTTCTCTCTGAATTGAAAAACCAGGTTTTTGTTTTTGATATAAACCGAGCCCAATGAATCTTTGCTAAGCGAATCCGTCTTAATTTCTTCAATCTCTACCATGTTACCCTTGCGAACAGCTTTAACACAGGCATCAATTGAGTTGCCAAGATTTTTTCCGAAACGATTAAAATAACGCAAGCGCTGTTCATTAAACCTTTCCTTATTCTGCGGAACCAGAATAAAAAGATAAAATAAAACTGAAATAAGAATAATAAGGGAAGAAACAATAAAGGTTATATTCCTTTTTGAGAAACTTAGTTTATCACTCATAGAAAATTATATTTAACTGTTTAGTAAAAATTCTTTTTGATCTATCTCTGAGAGATATTTTTTTGCCGAAAACCGGATTTTAAAAACCGCACTTCTTTGATTTTGCTCCCGTATTGCTTTTGCCAAAATCCAATTTGGTATCCCGGCATTTATACATTGCCACCTTCCTTCCGGGACCTATCATACTCATTACAAAATAAAAAACCCACTTCTTTCTCTTCTTACAAGAAAAAAATGGGTGGTTTAAGGGAGCCAAAATAAACCAATTTTCAAAGGCATAAATTCCGTTCATCGAAATTTGAGTTGGAAAACACCTGTGTAAACACATAGTTTTACCTATGTGTTTACACAGGTAAAGGATAAAAAGGTTCAATTCAAGGCCAAAACTGCAAATTTTACCCTTTACTCTTTTCCCCAACTAAAAATCCCTACTTTAGACCCGTAAACCACCCATCTCAAATCCGGTAAAAAATTTATAGGATGGAGATGGGTTTTTTATTTGCTATGGTAAGGTATTATCATAATTTTGACATTGATACAAATGAATTTTTCGAGCGGAGATGAACCAACTTCCTGAACAAAAAGCACGGGATACTATTGACAGGCAACTTGCTGCCTGTGGCTGGCTTATTCAGGATAAGAAGAAGATAAATCTGCATGCGGGTATAGGTGTTGCAGTAAGAGAATATTCAACTGATATTGGCCCTGCAGATTATATTTTGTTTGTAGATGGAAAACCTTGTGGGATTATTGAAGCAAAAAGAGCAGAAGAAGGCTATCATTTAACTGTTGTTGAAGAGGAAGCTGCTAACTACGCTTCCGCCAAACTAAAATATCTGAACAACGATCCTTTGCCTTTTGTTTATGAAAGCACCGGAGAGATAACCCGCTTTACAGATTACCGAGATCCAAAGCCGCGCTCAAGAAACGTTTTTACTTTTCACCGGCCTGAAACTTTTTTGTTATGGATTAAAGATGCAAAAACATTGCGGGGGCGTTTGCATGATATTCCTGTACTGCCCGTTGATGCTTTGCGCGATTGCCAGATTATTGCAATAAACAAATTAGAAAATTCTTTTAAAGAGAACCGGCCCAAAGCATTAATACAAATGGCCACAGGTTCAGGTAAAACATTTACGGCTATCACTTTTATTTATCGCTTATTAAAATTTGCAAAAGCAAAACGTGTATTGTTTTTAGTAGATACAAAAAACCTGGGCGAGCAGGCCGAACAGGAATTTATGGCTTACACACCAAATGACGATAACCGGAAATTTACTGAGCTTTACAATGTGGGCCGTTTAAAAAGCAGTTCTGTTCCGGTAGATAACCAGGTTTACATTAGTACCATTCAGCGTTTCTATTCTATTTTAAAAGGCGAAGAACTGGATGAGAAGGCAGAAGAAACAAATCCCGGAGAAATTGTATGGGAAAAACACGAACCTGTGCCCGTTGCTTACAACGCTAAAGTGCCTATTGAGTTTTTTGATTTTGTAATTATTGACGAATGCCACAGAAGCATTTACAATTTATGGAAACAGGTACTTGATTATTTTGATACTTTTTTAATTGGCTTAACTGCTACGCCAGATAATAGAACCTTTGGTTTTTTTAACCAGAACATTGTAAGCGAATATACGCATGAGCAGGCTGTTGCTGATGGAGTAAACGTTGGCTATAACGAATACATTATTGAAACAGAAGTTTCTAAAAAAGGCAGTGTGCTTTGGAAAGGAGAATATGTTGATCATAGAGAAAAGCTGACAAGAAAAAAACGCTGGAGCCAGTTAGATGAAGACAAAGTTTATTCTGCAAAAAAATTAGATAACGATGTAGTAAATCCAAACCAGATTCGTTTGATCATTAAAACATTTAAAGAGCATTTGCCAGAAATGTTTCCGGATCGTTATGATGAAGCGGGAATTTTTGAAGTACCTAAAACGCTCATCTTTGCAAAAACAGATTCTCATGCCGATGATATTATACAATTGGTAAGAGAAGAGTTTGCCGAAGAACGTAATTTCTGCAAAAAAATAACTTACAATGCAGATGATGCCAAAGGTACACTTGCCCAGTTTCGCAACGATTATTATCCGCGTATTGCGGTAACGGTTGATATGATTGCAACCGGAACTGACGTTAAGCCATTAGAGTGTTTGCTTTTTATGCGCGATGTAAGAAGCCGCAATTATTTTGAGCAGATGAAAGGCCGGGGAACGCGAACAGTATTGCTCGATGATTTAAAAAAAGTAACACCCACAGCTAAATTTACCAAAGACCATTTTGTAATTGTAGATGCAATAGGCGTAATAAAAAGTTTAAAAACAGATAGCAGGCCTTTCGAAAAAAAACCGGGCGTACCTTTAAAAGATCTGTTGGGCGCCATTGCAGTGGGCGTGAGAGATGAAGAGTTATTTACCTCTTTGGCAGGAAGATTGGCAAGACTTGAAAAACAAATCACCGAGAGTGAGAAAACCATTTTTTCGGAAAAGGCAAATGGAAAAACCGTATCACAAGTAGTAAATGATTTGTTGAATGCTTATAATCCGGATGTGCTTGAAGAGTTGCGCATCAAAGTGGAGAATGAAAATTCAGGAGCAGCACCAGAAGTTAAAGACGAAAAATTCAAGCAACTTACACAGGCATTGCAAAATAAGGCAGCCGCTGTTTTTACCGGAGACTTAAACGAATATATTGAAAACGTGCGTAAGGCTCATGCCCAGATCATAGATCACATTAATCCTGATAAACTTATTAATGTTGGTTGGGATAAAAAGAACAAAGAAAATGCCGAAGAACTGGTAAAAGATTTTAAAGCCTGGATTGAATTACACAAAGATGAAATTGTTGCCTTGCAGATTTTTTACGGCCAGCCTTACAGCCGAAGAGACCTGACCTACAAAATGATCAAAGATGTTTTTGAATTAATTAAAGTAGAAAAACCTCTCTTAGCTCCTTTACCTGTGTGGCATGCATACGAGTTGCTCGAAAAAACAAACGGCTCACCTAAAAATGAATTAATTGCCCTTGTATCTCTTTTACGTAAAGTAAGCGGCATAGATAAAACCCTTACCGCTTTTGATAAAACAGTTGACCGCAATTTTCAGCAATGGATCTTAAAAAAGAATGCCGGTAAGCACAATCTCTTTAACGAAGAGCAAATGCACTGGCTGCGCATGATAAAAGAGTACATTACCAATTCTTTTCATTTAGATAAAGAAGATTTTGAGTTAGACCCTTTTAATAAAGCTGGTGGCCTAGGAAAATTTTACCAGTTGTTTAGTGATAAGTATGAAGAAATTATTGAAGAGTTGAATGAAGTATTATCTGCATAAAATTAGAAACCATGAAAATAAAATTAAAGAAAGTAACGATTGAAAAATATACTTGTATTGAAACAAAACAAGAATTTGACATTGACCCGAATGTTACTGTGCTTGTTGGCATGAACGAATCGGGTAAAACAAGTGTACTTAAAGCACTTGCTAAAACAAATTACTTTGATGATGATAGTGATTTTGAATTCAACCTCGTTCACGATTATCCAAGAAAAGAAAAAAAGGCTCTTGACAAGTCAAAAGAGATTCCAGTTGCCTTAATTGGAGAATATGAAATATCTAACGAAATGCTGGCTGAAATTGCAAAAAATGCCGGACCAAACACATTTAAGAACGCAACCATTACCTATTCAATAAAATATGACAATACTGGCTCGTATTTAGGGTATGATATTGACACAAATGCATTCATCCAATTTAAGCTAAATTCAATTGGAATTAATAATACTGAGCTTGTAACCAAGCTTATTACCGTTAAGAACACCGCAGAATTGGAAAAGCTAATAAGCGAATCAACAGGCGATGAATTAAAGAAAAAATTGAAAGATTTTAGCAAGTATTATGAGAACAAATGGACATGGGAAAATCCGATAGAGGAATTTATCCTCAGAACATACCTAGACCCAAATATGCCAAAGTTCCTCTATTATGACGAATATTACTCTCTTCCTTCAGTTATCTCAATAGAGAAAATAGTAAATAGTAAAAAAATGAGCGAAGAGACAAAAACAGCAAAAGCTCTTTTTGAACTTGCTGACATCAATGCGCAAGAATTAATAGCCTCAGAAGATTTTGAAAGTTATAAAGCCGAATTAGAAGCAACTCAAGCAATTATTTCGGAAACTTTATTTACTTATTGGACAACGAATACTAACATAGAGATTAATTTTGATGTGGAAAAAATTATCAGCAAGGACACTCCGCCAGTGAACCCGCGACTTGTGAAATGGCGTGAAACGAATAGAAGAGTGCCATGCAGACGAAGCTCAACGCGGGAGGCAAAATCGCCAGCCCGAACGAGATTGCTCATACCGAAAGATGGTGGTGGTTCGATTCTATCCACGCGGGAGAGAAGTGTGAGGCGGCACTCGCATGGGAAACGATTCGGCGCACGCGC
>JACMLS010000269.1 GCA_014379485.1 Bacteroidia bacterium
GAAAAATTTATTTGATTGTGATAAGCAGGTTTCAGCAATAGAGATTGGTCTTGAAGATGTCAGGCAATCGGATGATGTACAGGGAAAAATTTCTTCTTTAATGGGAAGTGATTATCTTTTAAAGAACCGTTTCCAGCAAAATAAAGCACTCTTTTCCACTTTGCAGACGGAAAAACTTTGGGCTTTTGTTTTGCTGATCTTCATTCTTGTTGTTGCCACCTTTAATATTATTGGCGCACTCACCATGCTCATTATCGAAAAGAAAAAAGATATTGTAACGCTATCAAACATTGGTGCCGACGGAAATTTTATCAGAAGAATTTTTATGACAGAAGGACTTCTGATCACTTTTATCGGCGCACTTATAGGCTTGGCTTTGGGATTACTATTCTGTTTTTTACAAATGAAGTTTGCATTTGTAAAATTTGCCGAAGGATTTGTAACTGATGCTTATCCTATGGATATACAAGCGAAAGATTTTCTTTTCATTCTCCTTTCAGTTTTTTGTATAGGAGTAATCGCCGCCTGGTTTCCGGTAAGATTTTTTACGAAGAAGAATGCTTTGGATAAATTTCGGCTGGAAGTTTAATTCATTTTTTTTGTCACACTGAGCCCGTAGATTGTGATCAAAAAGGCAAATCCTTCTCATCCTCCCCCAAATTCAAATGATCATTATTTTTCTCTTCGGAATTTTCATTTGTGTTTTGAGAAGTTGTTGTTGGATTGACAGACGAAGAACCAGAATGATTTTCTGTTTTGGTAAGTTTCAGAAAATGCTCGCCCACAATTTCAGTCGTCTGTCTTTTGTTGTTTTCCTTATCCACCCACTGCCTCGTCTGCAATTTTCCTTCAATATAAACCTGCATTCCTTTTTTTAGAATTTTGTGTGCGCTTTCTGCAAGGCTTCTCCAGAAAACGATATTGTGCCATTCAGTATGTTCAATCCTGTTGCCTTCTTTGTCTTTAAACGATTCTGAAGTGGCAAGACTGAAATTTACACGTGCCACATTGCTATCAAGATAACGGATCTCCGGATCTTTCCCGAGATTTCCTACCAATATAACTTTATTAATTCCTGCCATAAATAATTATAAATTGAAAATTATATCCCCATAGCTATCGGGAGTAAAATTGTTGGGTAAATATACTAATAAAGAGACATTTTCAGAGCAAATTCCTGCAATGAAAAACGGAGAAATTTCTTTTTCATAATGAGATAAACGCCTGATATAGGATATAAGACACGGAGATATAAGACTGGGTTTGTTAGTGTTTTGCATTCGTAATTCCTCGTGCACCTCCCGATAGCTATCGGGACTTAAATCCTATATCTTTTCCTCTTATATCAAGCCGAAAACTCCCCTTTCGTCTTAACTCCCTCGTGGTATAAAAAGTTTGCCGAACGCCCTATTTTTCATACTTTTGCCTCACCAAAATTTTAGCTATGCCTGCAGACAATTTTCAGTACCACGATTATTATTTAGTTGACGATTTGTTGACTGATGAACATAAACTTATTCGCGAAACAACACGCGCATGGGTGAAAAAAGAAGTTACTCCTATTGTGGAAGATTATGCGCAACGTGCTGAATTTCCAAAGCAGTGGATCAAAGGCCTTGCAGAGATCGGTGCATTCGGCCCATACATTCCAACAGAGTATGGCGGCGCAGGTTTAGACCAGATCTCTTACGGAATTATTATGATGGAAATTGAACGTGGCGACAGTGGATTACGTTCTACTGCCTCTGTGCAAAGTTCATTGGTAATGTATCCTATCTACACTTACGGAAGCGAAGAACAAAGAAAAAAGTATCTTCCAAAACTTGCTACCGGAGAATTGATGGGCTGTTTTGGATTAACAGAACCTGATCATGGAAGTAATCCAAACGGAATGCTTACCAATTTCAAAGACGCAGGCGATCATGTTATTTTGAACGGAGCAAAAATGTGGATCAGCAATTCTCCTTTTGCAGACATTGCCGTTGTGTGGGCAAAAGACGAAGCCGGAGAAATTCGCGGATTAATTGTAGAAAGAGGAATGGAAGGATTTACAACTCCTGAAACGCACGGTAAATGGAGTCTGCGTGCAAGCGCAACAGGCGAATTGGTTTTTGATAATGTAAAAGTTCCTAAAGAAAATATTTTTCCGAACGTAAAAGGATTAAAAGGTCCTTTGGGATGTCTGAACTCTGCACGCTACGGAATTTCGTGGGGTGTTATTGGTGCAGCGCTTGATTGCTACGACAGCGCATTGCGTTACTCTAAAGAAAGAGTTCAGTTCGGCAGACCTATCGGCGGATTTCAGCTTACACAAAAAAAATTAGCTGAAATGATCACAGAAATTACAAAAGCGCAATTGCTTTGCTGGAGACTGGGTACTCTGAAAAATGAGAACCGCGCAAGTCCGGCACAAATTTCTATGGCAAAAAGAAACAACGTACACATGGCGCTTACCATTGCACGCGAGGCAAGACAAATTCACGGCGGTATGGGAATTACAGGAGAATACCCTATCATGCGCCACATGATGAATTTAGAATCTGTAATTACTTACGAAGGCACGCATGACATTCATTTACTCATTACCGGAATGGATGTGACAGGTTTGAATGCTTTTCAATAAATAAAATTTGCATCTTAATTTAAAGAGGAGTTCTTAAACGGACTCCTTTTTTTATTATATTTATGTGAATGAAAAAAATTATTTTTCTCATAGTTCCATTGCTGTTTTTTTTCTGTGAAAAAATACGTGGACAGGATACACTGCAGAATGAGCTCACAAAAAATCCAGTTGGCAGGGAGAAAAAATTCTTTATCGGGCCTTCTGTCGGAATACATTTAACGCAAAATTCACTTGATAATTATTCTGTTGTTCCGTCAGTGGTTTTAGGTTACAAAAACCTGATGTTTACAGCAGGACCAAAAGCATTTTTTGAACGTGTTACGGGTGCCGATGGAACTCCCTTTAAATTTTTTGGGTTCAATACGGATTTGCGTTATGTTTTCAGAAAACCCGGTTCGCGCTTTCGCTATTTTGTCAATGTAAACGTAGATTATTTAACAGAAGAATATTCAGGTAAGGTGTTTAGCTATGACTTGGGCTCTGTCAATTTCACTCCTTACGATCAGAAATATGCTGACCAAACGCTTTGCCTGAATGCCGGAATTGGTTTTCAGCTAAAAATTTACAAAGGCCTGCATTTTTCTATGAACGCAGGAGCCGGTTGTTATTTTTACGGCGTAGAAGACACCTGGTTCGATACCACAAGCGGAGAAATTATTTATCAATCAAAGGAGAAACTTTCAGCTAATTCCGGAGTCAGTGGATTATTAAGCGTCGGATTTTTTTATGTTTTTTATCCCTGAAATTAAAAGGAATTATTTTTTCTTCTTCTTATGCGGCCTCGGATCTCTCACCTTCTTTGAAAAAACTGCTTTGAAAGGAAATACCAGTTGTCCCAAAAAACTTTCCGGAACGTTGTTGTTTGGAAGTCCAAGTTCGGGCTGAAGGTTTTTATCTTTCGGTAAATAAAAAGTCCCGAACATCAGATCCCATACATTTAAAATAGAAGAAAAATTTACTCCGTATCTGCCCGGAATGTTTTTGCTGTGGTGCCAGTAATGCGTTTCTGGATTGATGATAATGTAATCTAAAAACCCCCAGCTCAATTTTATGTTGCAATGAGAATAGAACGTAAGAAAATATCCGAACCACATGTGGAATAAAAAATAATCGTGCGCGCTGTAACCTATTAATTTCATCGGAATAAAAAGAAAAGGTTTCAGAATAAAAAATTCAAAAAAGTGAAAATGCCTTGTGCTGGCAAAACCCAAAGTCTCTTGTGCGTGATGTATTTTGTGAAACTGCCACAAAAAATTTACACGGTGCAGCAGAAAATGCGCCAGCCACTGAGAAAAATCTACAAGAATAAACAAGAGCAGAAATTGAACCCAAACCGGAAGTTTAGAAATGGCAAAAATTTCGGGGTTTTCCGTGTGAAAAGAAAATTTAATGAACCACTCAATTGTTGTGATCAAGGCGTAAAAACCAAAACCGTAAGTTATAATATCAATAAAAACTACATAAAACAGGTCTGTAAAAAAACCTTTTCTTCCCGTTACCGGATAATTTTTCTTTTTTGGAAGAATATGCTCAAGCATAAAACAGAACAGACAAATAAAAATTACAGTAAAAAACGGATTCGAAAATAATTCGGAAGGTTTACTGAAATTAAATTTAAAAAGATCAAGCATGCTGTGCCAATACGCAGAAAGCGCTTGTTTAAAAACCTCAGAAAATGCAGGAGCCGGCATGGGCTCTAAGTTAAAAGTAAAAAGTTAAAAGGAAAAAAGAATTTAAAACGGAATATTTCGTCGCGGTCGTCGCGCCGTAGCGTGAAACAATAATTTCAGTAATGATCAATTTTCTAAATATGAATTCCGAAAAAATAGTCGCCATAGCGACGGTCTATCGGTTAATACCAAAAACCCGGTCGTTTTCTCCTGGTCGCGTTAGCGATTACCTTTTTTCGTGAGAACATTTTGACCGAAATCATATTTTATCTCCTAAAAACAACGAAATTTGTATCTGAAAGTAAAAATGTCTCAATCCAATCAAATCCATACAGAAATTCTAATTGTGGGTCAAGGTCTTGCAGGAAGTATTCTTTCGCATCAACTGATAGAACGCGGAATTGATTTTTTTGTAATCGATAAACCAGGCGCCTCACAATCTTCTCTCATCTCGGCCGGCATCTGGAATCCGGTTGTGTTTAAACGAATGACCAGCAGTTGGAAAGCAGCGGAAGTAATTCCTTTTATGCGTGATTTTTTTACGAAGGCTGAAAGAACTACAGGAGAAAAATTTGTTTCGCACAGAAAAATGCTGAAGTATTTTACTGAAGAGCAAGAAGCACTTTTGTGGAAGAAAAAATATCCTGAAGGGCTTTCTGATTTTATCGAAGAGAAAATTTATTTTCCTGCAGAGTTTGATTGTGACGGTCTGCATAAACCGGAATTCGGATTTTCATTCGTAAAAGAATCAGGAAACGTGGACACGAAAAAATTTGTGGAAACCACAAGCGCATATTTAAAAAGTAACTTCGCTTCAGGAAAGGCAGCAAATGGAATCATAGAAGAAGAATTTGATCATTCCTTGCTCATTCAAAATGAAAATGTTTTTGAATACAAAAATATCAGCTGCAGAAAAATTATTTTTAGCGAGGGATTTTTAAATTCCAAAAATCCATTTTTTAATTTCATTCCGTTTAAACCTGCAAAAGGAGAGCTGCTTACTTTTCATAGCGCAGAATTGAAAACGGAGCACATCATTAACAAAGGCGTTTTTATTCTTCCTTTGGGAAACGATTTTTATAAATGTGGCGCAACCTATGAGTGGAGCGATCTGAGCCAGGAACCAACAGAAAAAGGGCAGTTGGAACTTGAAACAAAACTTAAAAAGATAATACGGGTTCCGTTTGCCGTTACAGAACGAAAAGCGGGAGTGCGGCCTTCTGTAATTGACCGCAGACCTGCGCTCGGAATGCATCCCAAACTAAAAAATCATTTCATTTTTAACGGATTCGGAACTAAAGCTGTTATGCTGGCGCCTTATTTTGCCAATGAAATGATTAATTTTATAGCCGGAAAACAGCAAGGTCTTAATCCTGAAATTGACATTAAACGATTCTCAAAATAAATAATAGCATGATCAGAAAATTATTTTTTATAAGCTTGATTTTTATATTCGCAAAGCTTGATGCGCAGATTCTCAATGGTCTAAAAGACAAGTTAAACAGCGGGCTTAATAATGCAGCGAATAACGCAAAAAACAATGCAAAAATCAAAGCACGGCAAAAAGCTTTTGAATCTTACGATAAGAAACTTGCAAAGTCGCGTGCAGAATTTGATGCAAGCAATTTCAATTATGCCATTTCTTTCTCGGATAATTCTGCACTTTTTGAAACAGCAGAAAAAGGAAGCCGTACCACGAGTTATATGCAAGATCTGCGCGAAGTAAAATCTGGCGAGAGTGAAGCAGAAAAAAAATACGATCGCGCCTATATGCTCAACAGCCAGGGAGAAGTGTGGATGGCTTCTAATAATAACTGGATGGCCCGTAAATCTTTTCTTGGAGCAGATTCAATGTACAAACAAATTGATTCTATCAGGGGTCTTGAATACGGGCAGGTGATGAATAATATTGGCTTGTTGTTTCAAAGCACCAATCGTTTAAATCAGGCCGAAGGATATATTAACAAAGCGATTGAGGTGCGTTCTGCAATTTTACCTAAAGGTGCAATGACAGCGGTTTCTCTCAATAACAAAGCGGTATTGATGAAAGATCTTGGACGCTATAATGAATCTGAATTGTTTTTTGATAAAGCAATGGCAATGCAAAAAGATACCTTGGGAGAAAAGAATTTGGGCTATGCTTTAATGCTGAACAACAAAGCAATGTTATATCAGGCAACAGGTAAGAATGAAAAGGCTGTTGAGCTGATGCTGAAGAGCCTTGAGATCTCAAAAGAAATTTTAAAAGAAACTTCTTCCAATTATTTAAAACTTTCTATTAACCTGGCCATTCTTTACAGGGAAATGAAAAAATACGATGAGTCAGAAAAAATTTACCTGAATGCAATAAAAGTAAAAGAAAGAAAACTTGGGATTTTTCATCCTGATTTTGCACATTTAAAACGTGGCCTTGCAGAGTTGTACCTGGAAATGGGCAGACTTGATGAAGTAGAAAAAAATCTGAATACAGCAATAGATATTTACACCACTAAATTAGGTGCAGAAGCGCCTGCAACACTGGCAACAAAAAACGACCTCGGTAATTTTTTTCGCATTACCGGAAAAAAAGATAAAGCATTACAATTGTTGGGCGAAGTTGAGAAATCTTCTAAAACCGTATATGGAGAAAATCATCCGGCTTACGTAAAAGTATTGGAAGATCTTGCTATCGCACAATGGGAGAATGAAAAAATTACAGAGGCTTCAGCAAATTACAGTACTGTAATAAAAAAGACGAACGAGTATATTCAGAATTATTTTTCAGCACTAAGCGAAAGTGAAAAAACAAAATTCTGGGATAAAACTACTCCACGTTTTAATCGTTTCAATTCTTTTTGCGCGGTTGCTTATGAGAAAGACCCCACTTTGCTCGATGCCATGTTCAATAATCAATTAAATACAAAAGCTCTCTTGCTCAATTCTTCGTCAAAGGTGCGTAACCTTATCCTTGCAAGTGGTGATAAGAGTTTAATTAACGATTACAACGACTGGCTGGCGGTAAAAGAAAATTTAGGCAGATATTATTCTATGTCTAAAAAAGAAATTGCAGAAGAACATGTTAACCTCGATTCAATGGAAATGGTTTCTGACAAATTAGAAAAAAAATTATCACTTAATTCTTCTTTGTTTGGCGAGGCAACAAATGGCGAAGCGGTTGATCTGGGTAAAGTGCGTGCTGCATTGAAGGCAGATGAAGCGGCAGTAGAAATTATCCGCATTGATAAGTATGATGTAAAATTTACCAGCGATGTTTACTATGCTGCGCTGATTATTTCAGGAGCAGGTACGCCTCAGTTGGTTTTAATGAAGAACGGAAAAGAGATGGAAGGGAATTCTAATACGGAATACAGAAAAAATATCCTGGATATGAAAGCAGATAACGTTTCATGCGGAATTTTCTGGGACCCGATAGAAGCAAAACTGGCAGGAAAAAAGAAAATTTATGTTTCTTTAGACGGAGTTTACAACCAGGTAAGTTTGTACACACTTAAAGATGCAACAGGAAAATACCTGATAGATAAACACAACATTGTTATTGTTGGAAATTCAAAAGACATTATTAAAATTGTAAATGCACCTAAGATCGTCTTGAAAAAAACAGCTTCTCTGGTAGGAAATCCGAATTACGGAAGCAATGATATTATTGCCGCGTTACCCGGTACAAAAACAGAAGTTGAAAATGTAAAGAAAACCCTGAGCGCTGCAAAATATAAAACAGAATTAATTATGCAGGACGAAGCAACAGAAGAGAAAGTAAAAAGTCTTCACGCTGAAGTTTTACATATTGCAACGCACGGCTTCTTCCTCGCAGATTTAAACGATGTGGAAAGCGATAAAGTACTTGGCGTAGAAACTTCTACAGCAAAGAAAAATCCATTGCTGCGTTCAGGCCTAATGCTTGCCAATTGCGAAAAAGTTTTTGATGAAACAGGCGCACAGGGAAACACCAACAACGGAATTCTTACAGCTTATGAAGTAATGAATTTGTCACTGGAAGGAACCGACCTTGTTGTACTCAGCGCCTGTCAAACAGGTCTCGGCGACATTAAATCGGGCGAAGGAGTTTACGGACTGCAGCGTTCGTTTTTAGTTGCGGGTGCAAGATCTGTAATTATGAGCTTGTGGGAAGTAAGTGACGATGCTACGATGGAACTTATGACGGAATTTTACAAAATCTATTCGGCTACAGGAAACAAGCAAGAAGCATTTTTATCTGCCGAGAAAAAAATAAAAATTAAATACAAAGAACCTTTTTTCTGGGGAGCTTTTGTATTGATCGGGAATTAGAGTGATAGTCGGTTTGACACGGAGGAAGGGAGACACAGAGTTTCACAGAGAAAGCATTTTATTTTCCAACGCTCCGAGCGTCCGGCGAGGGCAATGTCATTAAGTTAAGACTTTACTATGCAGCCGGTCTTTAGCCGGCTGCTAAGAGTGTAAAGGAAGACCGGGCTTTAGCCCAAAGTAATTTAGCTTAATGCTATTGCTCCTGATTCTTTTTAAAACCGTTGCATTCTTA
>JACMLS010000270.1 GCA_014379485.1 Bacteroidia bacterium
GGCGCTTTCCCGTGCGGAAGGCAGCGGCGACGACGTGTCGAGCGCGGCGGTGAAACACCACATCAAGGAGTTGATCGACAAGGAAACCGTGGGGCATATTCTCTCCGACGATGAGCTAGCGGATATGCTGAAAGAGCGCAACGTAACCGTCGCAAGGCGCACAGTAGCCAAATACCGCGAGGCGATGCACATCCCATCCTCGCCCAAGCGGAAACGCTTAAAATTGCAAAAAATTTAGCAATATCAACAAATTAATGCAATATTTTTGCATAAAAATACCCTGATCGCGACTGCAATGTTCACAAAAAGTTCACAAAACTCTTCGCAAAAAGGAGGTCAGCTACCTTGGTTCGGCAGCGGAAAAATGCCAAGTATTGAGTTTGAAAAAAGATCTTTTGCATTGGAAAAAAACGGCGACCTGAGTGAACCTTTCACCACTTCTTACGGATGGCACATTGTAAAACGTATGGGTAAAAAAGGAATTCCTGCTTTAGATACTATTCGTGGAGAGTTGAAACAGAAGGTGGCAAAAGACCAGCGCTCTCAAATGGGCCGCTCAAGTCTTATTGCCAAAATCAAAAAAGACAATGCTTTTACAGAAATGAAAATTAAAAAAGGAAAGAAAGAAACATTTGAGGCCTTTGATGAATTGCTTACCAAATTAGATACTACTTATTGGGAAGGAAAATGGAACGCTGAAAAAGCAAAAGGCCTGAATAAAGTTTTATTTAAACTGGGTGATAAATCTTTTACTCAAAATGATTTTGCGATATTCATAGAGTCGCGCCAGACCAGGAGACTAAAAAATGATTACGGAACCATCATTGCAGCTCAGTACCAGAACTTTGTTAACGAACAATGCATTGCGCTCGAAGAAAACTCACTCGATAAAAAATATCCGGATTTTAAAGCCTTAATGCAGGAATACCGCGACGGGATTTTATTGTTTGACCTTACAGACAAAAAAGTATGGACCAAAGCAATGAAAGATACTACCGGGCTTAAAGAATATTACGAAGCAAATAAGACTAATTATTTGTGGGATGAAAGAGCGGATGTTACACTGTACAAATGCAACGACGAAAAAATTGCAGCGCAGGTAAAAGGTTTGATAGGTAAGAAAAAAACAGACAAAGAAATTACAGATGTAGTAAACAAAACATCTCAATTAAACCTGAGCATAGAAACAATTATGTACCTTAAAGGAGAAAGAAAAATAATTGATGCCAACTGGAAAGAAGGCGTTTCTGAGGTTGTAAAAGATGAGACTGACGGTAAATTTTACATTTTAAAAACTACAAAGATCCTTCCTAAATCTCCTAAAGCTTTAAACGAAGCAAAAGGAATTATTACGGCAGACTTTCAGAATTATCTTGAAAAACAATGGCTTTCTTCTTTGCGCGAAAAACATAAAGTTGTAGTAGATAAAGAAGTTTTAAAAACCATCAAATAATATTTTACAAATGTTCTGAAAATCCCCGCACGTGTAAAAACGGACGGGGATTTTTTTTGGGGTTAAAAAAGGCTAAAACCAGGCGCTTTGAGGCATATTTTCTTAAATTTACTTTTCGTACAAAACCAATTTGCCTTTGTGAAAAAACTCAAAACACAGCGTCTCTTTGCATCAGCCGGAATAGTTGCTTTCCGGTCTTTTTTGCAGATTTTATGTTTGGCTATTGTGCTTTTCAATTCTTCGTGCAACGGAGAAAAAAAAGATGAAAGAACTGAGAAACCTGTGGCAAGAGTATATGAAACTTTTCTTTACCCTTCTGACCTTAAAAACATAGTGCCACATGATATTTCGGCAAAAGACAGCGCACTGCTTATTAAAAATTTCATAGAAAAATGGGTGCAGGATATGCTGGTATTAAAACATGCCGAGCAAAATCTTACTACAGAGCAATTGAACGTAGACAACCAGATGGCAGAATACCGTAAAAATCTTATTATTTACAATTACCAGAGCGAATTGGTAAAACAGAAACTGGATACGGTGGTTAACCAGAAGGATCTGGAAGAATACTACAACAACAACCAGGAAAGTTTTACGCTTAAAGACAATATTGTAAAAGTATGGTACGTTAAAGTAAATAAATCTGCACCCAACATTGAAAAAGTAAAAAAATGGTACAGATCAGAACAGCCAAAAGATTTTATTTCGCTAAAAAGCTATTGCATACAGTTTGCCGATAATTATTTTTTAGATGAGAATAACTGGCTGTTGTTTGATGAGCTATTAAAAGAAGTTCCGGTTACTTCGCTTAATCCTGAGCTTTTTTTAAAGACCAATCGCTTTATTGAGGTGGCAGACAGTTCTTTTCAGTACTTTGTAAATGTGCGGGGATTCAGAATAAAAAATTCAGTTTCGCCACTTGCTTTTGAGCGCGAAAATATAAGGAATATCATTATAAATAAACGTAAACTAAAGCTTATAGAAGAGATGAAAAGAGAGGTTTATAATAATGCGAAAGAAAAGGGTAAATTTGAAGAATACTAAGAAAGTCCGGAAGTCTGCAAGTCCGCAGTCCGGGAGTTTGGAATCCCGATAGCTATCGGGATGAAAGTTGAATTTATACGATTAAAAAAATAAATAAATGAAGCGAATAATTTTTTTCTTTTGGATCTGTGTTATTTCTTTTTGCGGATTTGCGCAGCCGGCCGGGAATGTATTGGATAAAGTGGTTGGTGTGGTTGGCAAATACATGATCTTAAAAAGTGATGTAGATATACAATTGCGCGACGCGCGTGCAGGTGGATATGCTTTAGGGCCAAACGGAGATTGCGAGATCTTTGAACAATTGCTTTACCAGAAATTATTACTTGCACAGGCAGAGAAAGACAGCGTAACCGTAACAGATGGTGAGGTTGAAAATGAATTAGGAAGAAGAATGAGTTTTTACATTCAGAAATTCGGGAGCGAAGAAGACATGGTTATTTTTTATGGTAAAGAAATAAACCTGCTTAAAGAAGATTTCAGAAAAGAAATAAAAGAATTACTGATTGCACAAAAAATGCAGCAAAAAGTTACCGGAGAACTTAAAGTTACGCCGGCAGAGATCAGAGCCTTTTTTAAAGACATTCCAACCGACTCTCTTCCCCTTATAAATTCTGAAGTAGAGATAGGGCAGATTGTAAAAAAACCAGAAATAAATGACAAAGCAAAAACTGAAGCCCGCGAAAAAATTTCTGCATTAAGAAAACGTGTGGTAGAAGGCGGAGAAAGTTTTGCTGTTCTCGCCACTTTGTATTCAGAAGATCCGGGTTCTGCTCAGAAAGGAGGGCTTTATGAAAATACCTGCCGCGGGCAATTTGTACCTGAATTTGATGCAGCAGCTTTTCGTTTAAAACCCGGCGAAATTTCTGAAGTAATTGAAACTGCTTACGGCTACCACGTTATTATGCTGGTTGCAAGGCGCGGAGATTGTTATGACTCAAGACACATACTCATTAGCCCTAAAATGACGCAGGAAGATCTTGGAAAATGTAAATCATTTCTTGATTCTGTTCATGACCTTATTAAAAGCGGTAAAATTAAATTTTGTGATGCCGCTGCAAAATTTTCTGACGAAAAAGAAACCAAAAATAATTGCGGACTTATGATAAACCAGGGTGCAGGCAATACCCGTTTTGACTTAGAGGAATTAGGACAAATGGATGAAAAACTTGTTTTTATGCTTGACAAAATGGAGCTGAATGATATGAGCACACCACTGCCCTATTTAAACCGCGATCAGAAACAGGCATTCAGGATTTTTTATCTGAAAACAAGAATTCCTCCGCATAAAGCAAATTTAAAAGACGATTATCAGAAACTACAGAATCTTGCACAACAACAAAAACAACAAAAAGTAATGCAGGAGTGGATCAACAAAAAAATTAAAACAACATACATTAAAATAGATCCATATTACAACCAATGCAAATTCAATAATAACTGGTTAAATCCAAAATCTTAAATTAATTACATTAGAAAATAAAATTTATGCAGTATAAATCAGACGTTGAAGCGGCAGATGCTTTTGTAGTAAAATACAAAGAACTAAGTGCCGAAATAGGAAAAGTAATTATCGGGCAAAATGATACGGTAAAAAACGTGCTCATTTCAATTTTTAGCCGGGGGCATTGTTTGCTTATTGGTGTACCGGGTCTTGCAAAAACGCTTTTGGTAAATACTATTGCCGATGTTCTTGGGCTGAGTTTTAACCGAATTCAGTTTACGCCCGATCTTATGCCGAGTGATATTGTGGGTGCTGAGATCTTTGATGAGAACAGGCAATTTCGCTTTATAAAAGGTCCATTGTTTGCCAACATAGTTTTGGCCGATGAGATAAACAGAACGCCGCCCAAAACGCAATCTGCTTTGCTGGAGGCTATGCAGGAACGTTGTGTTACAGCCAGCGGAAAAAGATACGAATTGGGAAATCCGTTTTTTGTTCTTGCAACACAAAATCCGATTGAGCAGGAAGGAACGTATCCACTGCCTGAAGCGCAGTTAGATCGTTTTATGTTTAACGTATGGTTAGATTACCCGAGTTTTGAAGAAGAAATGCAGGTGGTAAAAAACACTACCAGCGATAAAAAAGTTACACTCAATAAAATTCTTACCTCAGAAGAAATTCTATTTTTCCAGAACCTGATCAGAAAAATTCCTGTTCCTGATAATGTGCTTGAATATGCAGTTAAACTTGCCATTAAAACACGCCCGGGTGTTGCGGGTGCTCCTGAAGTTGCTAAAAAATATTTAAGCTGGGGTGCAGGCCCCCGTGCCTCTCAATACCTTGTACTTGGCGCAAAATGCCACGCAGCAATAAGCGGAAAATATTCTCCTGACATTGAAGATGTAAAAGCTGTTGCCAACGCAATTCTGCGCCACCGCATTGTAAAAAATTACAAAGCAGAAGCAGAAGGTATTAGTGTTGAAGATATTATCGGGCAATTAAAATAATTGAGGAACGCTGATGACGCGGATTTAGCTGATCTTCGCGGATAACAAAATTCTGTTTTACTGCAGTTTTATTTTTACGAGTGTATCACTTACTACTTTCAGTAATTCTATCTGCGCTGTAATTTTTTTCTCCCACTCATCCTGTTTTACTTTTACCTGGCTGTGATTTGTTTCAAGATCGTAATTTGCCCTTGTTTTTTCCATTTCTGCGTGATTGGCATTTACAATTTCACCTAATCTTTTATTAATATTTTTTGCTGTGAATTTTTCTGACTTCAGATTCGCGCGCGTTTTTCGTGCAAACCACTCGGCAATATTAAAATGAAACTGTTCGTGTGAAAGAAGGTAATCGGTATTCTTTCCTTTTTTAACCCACGATGCTTTTTTATCGAACCAGGCAAATAAAGTAATGTAGGCAGAATCTGCTTTAGGTGCGGTTTTTACTTTGATATTGTAAACCGTAAAAGCATCATGTTCTGCGTGCTCAGGCACTTTTCCCGTAAAATCTTTCCATGTTAGTTTTACATTCCTGCTCCATACGATCATTTCTGATTTTTTTTGAAAGGAGAAGGACTGAGTTAGGATTACGATGAAGAGAGTATAGACAATTTTTAGTTTCATTCTGAGTATAAGTATAGAGTATAAGGCATAGCGTATAAGTTGAAAGTTGAACTAAATCAGAAAAAAAATAAAACCCCCGTTCAAAAAAAAACGAGGGTTTCAAAAAAAAATTAAAATTTTATTTTGCTGCCTTTACTCTTTCTACGTAAGTATAAGTGCGGGTGTCTATTTTTATTTTTTCGCCGGCGTCTACAAACAACGGAACGTTAACAATTGCTCCGGTTTCAAGTGTTGCTGGTTTTAATGTGTTGGTTGCCGTGTCACCTTTAAGTCCTGGTTCGCA
>JACMLS010000271.1 GCA_014379485.1 Bacteroidia bacterium
CATTTCTATAGATTAAGGGAGCAGAAAAACGCGTCCAAGTTGCAACAGTAGCATTGGGTGTGTAGAATTTTGCCTGCGCAATAGTATCAATATTGTTTGCGTCTTTTAAAACAATTTCAATGGTTCCTTTGTCAGTCCCGGCAGGTGTGTATTTGTAATAACCTGTTAAACTGTCTGGTTTTAATGTGTAAGCTAAACCACCTGTTATTGTTTGATTCTGGTAATCAATTGAACCCGTTGTAAGAATTCCGTTAGCAGGTTGCCCTGTTGCATTAACAGTTTTCATTTTTACACAATACGAGCTACCGTTATATCCCGGAGAAATTTTTGCCCATGTGGCCGGCACAAATAAAGCTAAAGCAGAGGGTAAAATTTCATTCAGGTGGTGCCACTGATCAGGTCGTTCTGTACTGTTACTCGAAGGAATCCATGTTTCAAATCCGTTATTGGGTAATTGTTGTGCAAAAATTTCTGTTCCTGTTGCAGAAATAAAAAGTAAGAGTAAAAGTTTTTTCATTGTGCGGGAGATTTAAATATCGGTCAAATTTAAGAAAACGAAAATGAATTGGCAAAGCCTCTCGCTGCCAATTCATCTCTTTATGTTAAATCCTAAAAGATCAATTCTAATTAAAAGTCAGCACAACCCTTGTTGTATTATTATCTGATCGCACTATCACATATCCGGTTCTTGTTTCTGTTTCTGTTTCCGGATGATGATGCCCTTTCTTTACTGCGATATAAAAATAGGTGCCGTTTTCCAGTTCTCCAAAATCAGCCATTCCTCCGAGGTCGGTTGTTTTTTGCATAGAAAACCCATCCTGTTCTTTTATAGCATTCGCTTGCCTTGCATTTATGGTTATCATTACATCTGAAACCGGCATATCAGTAGGTGTAATAACTTTAAAAACTAAAGTTCCCTGCTTTTTCTTTGTAGCAGAATCAGAAGTTGCTGCGCTGCCCTTTTCATCAGGTGACATGTTTTTATCTTCGCAACTCTGAATAAAAAAGCAAGAGCTTACTAGGCAAAATGCAGCGATTATTTGTTTTAAATTTTTCATGGTTTCTATTTTTAATTGGTTTTGGTTTTTTTACTCTTTCTTCTTCTTAGTCATAAGCCAACTAAATGCCATTACGGAATAGAATTGAGGATCAACCAATTGAAAAAATCACCCAGATTGTTTTTTTACCAAAAATGGAAAAAAATCCAATTTTGATTTTTTGACCATAAAAAAAGGCCTTCCTTTTAAAGAAGACCTGATGAAAAAAAATGAGATAATTATTAATCTTTTTGTAAAAACGGATACCTGTAATCTGTTGCCGGCACAAAAGTTTCTTTAATGGTTCTTGGAGAAACCCAGCGCAGTAAATTTATTTTTGCCCCCGCTTTATCATTTGTTCCTGAGCCGCGCGCTCCGCCAAAAGGCTGCTGGCCAACAACTGCTCCGGTACATTTATCATTTATGTAAAAATTGCCTGCGCTGTTAACTAATTTTTTTGTTGCCAGTTCAATTGCATAACGGTCTTGTGCAAGTATTGCCCCGGTCAATGCGTAAATAGATGTTGAATCAACAAGTTCCAGTGTTTCTTCCCACTTTTTTTCTTTGTAAACAAAAATGGTAAGCACAGGCCCGAATAATTCCTCGCACATGGTTACGTATTTAGGATCATCGGCCACAATAATTGTTGGTTCAATAAAATATCCTTTTGTTTTATCACAATTTCCGCCGGCAATTATTTCAACGCTTTTGTCTTTCTTAGCCGCGTCAATATACTTTTTTAGTTTGTCGAAAGATTTTTCGTCTATTACAGCGTTTATGAAATTTGTAAAATCTTCTGTGGGTCCCATTTTCATGGATTTAAGATCTGCCAGTACCAATTTTTTTACTTCGGGCCATAAGTTTGACGGAACGTAGGCGCGCGATGCTGCCGAACATTTTTGCCCCTGGTATTCAAAAGCTCCTCTTGTAATAGCTGTTGCAACCGCCGCCGCATCTGCAGATTTGTGCGCAAGAATAAAATCTTTTCCTCCGGTCTCCCCTACTATTCTTGGATATGATTTGTATTTATGAATATTGTTACCAATCGTTTTCCAGATGTTCTGAAAAACTTCTGTGCTTCCTGTAAAATGTATTCCGGCAAAATCTTTATGGTTAAAAACAACATCTGCCGCATCAGGTCCTGAAGGATAAATTAAATTTATTACTCCGTCCGGAACTCCGGCTTTCATAAAAACTTCCATTAAAACATTTGCAGAATAAACCTGCGTGTTACTTGGTTTCCATACTACCACATTTCCCATCATTGCACAGCTGCTTGGTAAATTGCCGGCAATGGCTGTAAAATTAAATGGGGTTAGTGCATATACAAATCCTTCCAAAGGCCTCCACTCTATCCGGTTCCATACTCCGGGCCCTGAAACTGGTTGGTCTGCATAAATTTCTGTAATGTAATGAACGTTGAAACGAAGAAAATCAATTATTTCGCAGGCGCTGTCAATTTCTGCCTGATATGCATTTTTGCTTTGGCCAAGCATGGTTGCTGCATTTAATTTTGCACGGTAAGGACCGGCAATTAACTCTGCTGCTTTTAAAAAGATTGAAGCGCGATGCTCCCAACTAAGATTCTGCCATTTTTCTTTCGCTGCCATTGCTGCATCAATTGCCAGAGTAATATGTTCTTTTCCGCTTTTATGGTATTGGCCAAGTTTGTGCTGGTGATCATGTGGCGGCGCAATGCGGCCAGTATAATTGCTGCGTACTTCATTGCCGCCAATATACATTGGAATATCCAATTCAATTGAGCGCAAATGTGCTAACATGGCCTGCAACTCTTTTCTTTCCTGGCTTCCGGGCGCGTAATTTTTTATGGGCTCGTTTACGGGAGTGGGTACTTTATAAATTCCTTTTGGCATCTTCTTAAGAATTAAATTTTTAAAATTCAGGATACGAATATACAAATTTGAGAACTCCTTGCCACAGATTTCGCTGATTTCGAAGATAATTTTTTGACTCTGATAAAAAATAATAATTACCGCAATAGCTACAGAAAATAATCAAAAAAACAAGGTTGTTTAAATAGCAGAAACTTAATTCAGTTTCTGTGGAGCGATCAATAAAAATTCCGGTATCGTAACCTCGAAACTTTTATTATCTAAAAGGCGGTTCATAGAATAAATTCCGCGCATTTTTCCCATTTCAGTCATCAGGTTACAACCACTGCTGTACGTGTATTTTTCTCCGGCTTCAAGAACGGGTGTTTCGCCAACAACGCCCTCCCCTTCCACTTCGCGTTTTTCTCCGTTACTATCAAAAATATACCAATGCCTTCTAAGCAACTGAACAGTAAAATCGTTTTTATTTTCAATGGTAATGGTGTAAAGAAAAAAATAAAACCGATCCATAGGATTGCTATGATCGTCGAGAAAGCGCGTGTCTACGCTTATTTCTACTCCTTCGGTTATAGATCTTGTAATGCTCATTTACATTACAAATTTACGAAATATTCTTTAAGACTAAACTGATGTGCCTCAGTTTACTCGGTGGAAAAAAGGTAATCATCATAAATATGATAAGATTCCTATAAAAGAAGTTAAATGAACCGGATCATTTATCAGGTTTTTAACCTGTTATCAAATTCAAAACTATAAACAGCTTTTATCTTTATTTTGTTGAATTCGGGATGCAAGGTGTTTATGACGTAATTAAATTCATTAGGAATTAAAGCGGTAGGGACTTTTAATACGGCGTGTTTTTTTTCATTATACCAATTATCTCCTATGGGCTGGCTTATGTCATAGGCACCCGGCAATTTCCAACCCAGGGAAAGTTTTTTTTCGCTTACTGTTTTCGCAATCAATTCGCTGGGTATTTCAATTTCCAGTAGAGAAAATTTAAGGTTCTTTTTTATTTCATTGAAATTTCGCTGTACAAGATTCTCAAGACATGCTAAAGATCGGTTTTCTGAACAATAAACTACAAATTTACCGTTAGAATTCCATCTTCCGCTGTTACCTGATGCAAAAAGAGCGGTCGAGTATTTTGTCAAACTAATTCTGTAAACAGTCATACTCTTATGATATATCGCCCCAGGCAATCCGCGAAACAGCTTCATAAACCAAATCAATACCGGCAGAGGTGAGCATTAATTCGTTTGGAATTTTCTGATACAACCCGTATGATGGTTTAAGTAACCACTCATTAAATTCTTTTGCATTCCCAAAAACTTCAATGCCAATTTTATAAAGTTTTTCCAGTTTTAAAACTATTTCGCTTTCCTGCGGATTTAATTTTTTGTTTGCGGCCTTGTAGCGATCTAAAGTTTTACCTGACATGTGTAAAAGTTCTGCCATTCTGTTTTTATCAATGTAATTAACCATTTGGTTATAGGCAGGTCGTGAGTACAAACCAACCCTTGCCTCCATAACCATATCCATTTCTGTACTCTCTTCTAAATTCGCATAAGGTTTTAGTTTTTTTTCTGGCGAAGTTTTTGATTTTGCAGGCGGGGATTTCTTTTTTTTCATTTGAATAAAAATATCAAAACAAATATAGGGACATTTGGCCACTATATCAAGACTTTTGTCCATTGTTTGAACATGGGCAGAGAATTAA
>JACMLS010000272.1 GCA_014379485.1 Bacteroidia bacterium
CAATAATGCGGGTAACAGAGGCTTTGTCTTTAAACACCCTCTCGGCCAGTTCTGTTTGTGTAATATCCTGGTTGTCGCTCAACACTTTTAAAACCAGCCATTGGTCAATTGTTATAGTCAAGGCATTTGAATTCAACTTATTCTGGGCAAACTGCCTGTACGATTTAATGGCTTTTTCAAGGTGGTAGAAAAATACCGATTCAAGTTTTTCCATACACAAATATACAAATAGTTGATATATCAACAAAGGAATATCACCATTTATACTTTTTATCAATCCACTCGTAACATTCTTTGCTCTATTGATGAAATAGCGGGTAATTTTGTTGAAGGTTAGGTTACATATCAGTTCAACAGGTGCCACGAATTTCGCGAATGAAAAATCTCAGGATAACCACTGTGATAGTGAAATTCGTGGTGAACTGATACAAAGCAAGCAGCTAATCAGGCAAGAACACTTTCTATAATTATGAAAAGAACCAGCTACTTTTTATGTTTTCTGTTGGTAATTGTATCAGCGGAATTTTTTCTTTGTCAAACGGTAAATCCTGAAATCAAGGTATTGGTGCTTACCGGAGTTAATGTAATTCCAATGCACAAGGAAGTGCTTCTAAAAGATAAAACAGTAATTATAGAAAACGGAATAATTAAAACGATAGGTGATAACACAAAAGTTAAGATTCCGGCAGGTGCGCAGGTAATAGACGCCAAAGGAAAATACCTGCTTCCCGGTTTGTTTGATATGCATGCACATTTTTTTTATGAGCAGGGCAATAATGTAAATACCTGCGAGGCAGAATTAAAAGTAATGCTGGCAAACGGATTAACCACTGTACGGATTGAGTGCGGCGATTCTGTTTACTTAGATGCAAGAAAAAAAGTGAAGGAAAAAACCTGGTTGGGTCCTACCCTATCAGTTTCAAGTCCGCAGTTTGTTGGCAATTATCCATGGCCCGGAAAAGTGTTTGCTAAAATTTGTAAAACACCGCAGCAGGCAGAAAAAGCTGTACGAGATTGCAAGAAAGAAGGGTATGATGAGATAAAAATAACTTTTATGGTTAAGAAAGATGTGTACGATGCAATAATTAAAACAGCAAAAGCAGAAGGAATAAAAGTTACAGGTCACGTAGGTCCCTTAGTAAAATTGCCAGCTGCGTTAAAAGCAAAACAGCAAATAGAGCACATGGATGAATTTATAGATATGCTGTTGCCTGACTCAACTTACAATCATGGAGAATCTGTTTCTGACATGAATATATGGAGAGAAAAAGCCTGGGCCACTGTTCCTGCTTTAGATGAAACCAAAATTCCGGCATTAGCTAAAATGGTTAAAGATGCAGGCATTTATGTTACACCTACCAATTATTTTTTCTTTTCGTCTTTTGCAGATAGTGCAACAAAAGAGCAGTGCATGAAAAAAATAGATTTTGACTACATACCTCCTGCAATTCTTGAAGAGAGATGGGAAGTAAGAGATCACTATTGGAAAAAAGCTCCTTCGGCCGACAAAAGAAAAAAATATATTGACATCAGAAAAAAAATCACATAACAATTGTGGAAAGCAGGAGTTCCCTTAATGGCTGGCTCTGATTCGCCTGAGTGGTTTTTAGTGCAGGGTTTCTCAATACATGATGAGTTGGAAACTTTTGTAAAAGCAGGCCTTACGCCTTTCGCAGCAATAGAAACTGCAACAAAAAATCCGGCAAGCTATATGAATCTGATCAAACAGAAAGGAACAATTGAAACCGGAAAAATTGCAGACCTGGTTTTACTGAACGAAAACCCATTGGAGAATATTTCAAACACACGTTCTATAAACGGAATGATACTGA
>JACMLS010000273.1 GCA_014379485.1 Bacteroidia bacterium
AGAAGAACGTACAGAAAATATAAGACGCATTGCAGAAGTGGCAAAGCTTTTTAAAGATTGCGGAATAATTACGTTTTGCTGTTTCGTTTCTCCCACCAACCAGATCAGAAAAATGGCGCAGGAAATTATAGGTCAGGAAGATTTTATTCATGTTTACATTGCCACTTCGCTTGAGGATTGTGAGAAGCGCGATGTAAAAGGTTTGTACGCCAAGGCGAGAAAAGGCGAAATTAAAAATTTTACAGGAATAGATTCGCCCTTTGAGATTCCTGATCATATTGATCTTAAAATTAAAACACAAAAGAAAACGGTAGAAGAAACAGTAAAATATTTGTACGATTATATTAAACAAAAGAGATGAGCAAACACCAGTTAACACATTTAAAAGAACTTGAGTCTGAAGCAATTTACGTTTTGCGCGAAGTGGCAGCGCAATTTGAAAAACCCGCACTTCTTTTTTCGGGCGGAAAAGATTCTATTGTAGTGAGCTACCTTGCCAAAAAAGCATTCTGGCCTGCAAAAATTCCTTTTGTATTAATGCATATAGACACCGGCCATAATTTTAAAGAAGCGCTTGATTACCGTGATATGTGGGTTGAGAAACTCGGCGTAAAATTAATTGTGAAACTTGTTCAAGACTCAATTGATAAGGGAAGGGCCAAAGAAGAAAAAGGAATTAACGCCAGCAGAAATGTATTGCAAACAGTAACTCTTTTAGATGCAATTGAAGAATTGAAATTAGATTGCTGCATTGGCGGAGCACGCCGCGATGAGGAAAAGGCAAGGGCTAAAGAAAGATTCTTTTCTCACCGCGATGATTTTGGCCAATGGGACCCTAAAAATCAGCGGCCTGAATTGTGGAATTTGTTTAATGGAAGAAAAAACCAGGGAGAAAATTTCCGGGTGTTTCCTATAAGTAACTGGACCGAGATGGATGTTTGGCAATATATTTACGCAGAACAAATTGAATTGCCCTCACTTTACTTCTCTCACAAAAGAAAAGTGTTTGTGCGCGACGGGGTTTTGTATGCCGACGAAGGTGTGATCATAAAAAAACCAACAGAAATTACAGAAGAAAGAATTGTACGCTTCAGAACAGTGGGCGATATTTCATGTACCGGAGCTGTTGAATCTACAGCAAGTACGCTCGAAGAAATTATTGAAGAAGTAGCTGTTACAAGAACAACAGAGCGCGGAACACGAATAGACGATAAGCGAAGCGAAGCCGCAATGGAAGATAGGAAAAAATCCGGTTACTTCTAAAACAATCAATTACCAAAAATTACAACCAATTACTTTTAATTACAATTCACTATGGATAAGGCAGGATATTTAGAAATGGATTTATTACGATTCACTACTGCGGGTTCAGTAGATGATGGAAAAAGCACTTTGATCGGAAGACTTTTGTACGATTCAAAATCAATTTTCGATGATCAGTACGAAGCGATAAAAGACAGCAGTGAAAAACGCGGCGAAGAATATGTTAACCTTGCTTTACTTACAGATGGTTTGCGTGCAGAACGTGAGCAAGGAATTACCATTGACGTTGCGTACAGGTATTTCGCTACTCCTAAAAGAAAATTTATTATTTCAGATACACCGGGTCACATTCAGTACACCCGCAACATGGTTACCGGCGCTTCTACTTCTAACCTTGCAATTATTTTAATTGATGCACGAAAAGGAGTAATTGAACAAACACGCCGCCATTCGTACATCGCATCTCTTTTGCGCATTCCAAATCTTGTAGTGTGTGTAAATAAAATGGACCTTGTTGAGTTTAAAGAAGAAACATACAACAGCATAGTAAATGATTTTAAAGAGAATGTAATTCCGCACCTCGATGCTGAACTGGTTACTTTTATTCCCATAAGCGCATTGAAAGGAGATAATGTGGTAGACGCATCAGAAAACATGAACTGGTACAAAGGAGAAACGTTATTACAGCATCTTGAAAATGTTGACGTGATTGAAACTCCTGAAAAAATCGTAAACCGTTTTCCAGTGCAATACGTTGTACGACCCATCAGTTCTGAGTTTCATGATTACAGGGGCTATGCAGGCAGAGTGGCAGGCGGGGTCTTTAAACGAGGAGATGAAATCAGTGTTTTTCCATCGGGTCTGCGGTCAAAAATAAAATCTGTAGACCAGTACAACATTGTAACCGAAGAAGCCTTTTCGGGAATGAGTGTTACCATTACATTAGAAGATGAACTGGATATCAGCCGCGGAGATATGATCACCTCGGTTGAAAATGCACCACTTGTAAGCCAGGATCTGAGCGCAACAATTTGCTGGCTGAGCGAAGAACCGCTTCAGCCAAATGGAAAATACGCACTTAAACATACAAGTAAAGAAGTGCGTTGTGTTATAAAAAATGTGTTAAGCAAAATTGACATTAACTCACTGCAGGAAAATTTTTCCGATAAACATGTTGCAGTAAACGATATTGCAAGAGTAGAAATAAAAACTACCCGCCCACTTGCCTTTGACGCTTACAAAACCAACCGGATCAGCGGAAGTTTTATTCTTATAGACGAAGCCTCTAACAATACGGTAGCTGCGGGAATGATCTTGTAAGCTTATCCGTGTAAAGCTTTCTTTTTAGCCATAAATAATCCGGATTTTCGCGAATATCATATACAACCTGTTTATATATTTGCGAAAATTTGTGTCATTCGCAGTTGCCAACCTTAACAGAATTTTTGTTATTACCTTTAATTTCCGGTTGCTTTTGCCTCTTTAAAATCAGTATCTTTGGTTCTGAAAATGATGCTGTGCGAGAAAATAAAAGAGAGTTTTGGCCGCAGACGGCGTAAGTTGTTTGCAGATTATACTTTCTTTATTTCAGATAAAATCTCAAAGATAGATCTCGAAGCCTGGCAAAAAGTAAATTCAGGCAACAACCTTTTTTTAAGTCCGGATTACCTTAATCTTTTAGAGATAAGTGAAGATGAAAATTATCATTTCAGGTACGTAATTGTATATGAGAAGAAAACTCCGGTTGCCATTTCTTATTTTCAGGTAATTGATTTTTCTGCAGCGCTTTTTGGCGAAATGGTATCTGGTCAGTTAAGTTCCATGCAAAGTAAAAGAGCAAAACTGTTTCAAACCTATCTCGAAAAAACAAAAGGTCAGGTAGTTTTACGCCTTGTTACCTTAGGAAATAATTTTGTGAGCGGCGAACATGGGGTTGCTTTTGCAAAAGATATTTCAAAAGAAAATCAATTTGCCCTCATCAATAAACTTTCTGAGATTATTTCAAAGGAAGAAAAACTGCACGGCAGAATTTCTGCTACTCTTGTAAAGGATTTTTATTCAAATTCACTGCCAGTAAACAATGAATTGAAAGAGCAGAGTTTTCTTGAATTTGGTGTAGAGCCGAATATGGTAATTGAACTTCCTGAAAAAGTAAAGAGTATTGCAGATTACCTTGCTTTGTTTTCAAAAAAGTACCGCAACCGCGCAAAAAATATTTTTAAACTGAGTGAGGCAATTGAAAAACGCGAGCTGACTGCTGCAGAGATCGTAAAATTGAACGGTAAAATTTTTGCACTGTATGAGCAGGTTTATAACAACGCAAAGTTTAAACTCGTTAAGCTGCATAAAAATTATTTTGTCGACGCTAAAAAAGTTTTTGAAGAAAAATTCGTTGTAGTTGGTTTTTTTCTCGATAATAAATTAGTTGCATTTAATTCTGCCTTCCTGCTTGAGAATGGAGAACTCGAAGCTCATTTTATTGGATTTGAATATTCAATTAACAAGGAGTACGAATTGTATCAGAACATGTTGTATAATCTTGTAGATACAGCAATAAAGAATAAAAAACAGCGTATTAACCTGGGCCGTACAGCTGCCGAGATCAAAAGTACTGTGGGTGCAAAGGCAGAAGAGCTTACCTGTTACGTAAAACCACAGAATACAGTTTCTAAAATGGTCATGAGTCCCTTCCTTAATTTTCTTCGCCCTTCTGAGTGGGTGCCCAGAAATCCTTTTAAAGAAGAGATGGTATAGTTTTTTTTGTCACCCTTCGACTCCGCTCAGGATGACAAAAAATAGTAATCAGGATTTTTTCTTTGGTGTTTTTTTTGCCATTTTCTTTTTCGTAAAAGCCCCAACAATCAAATCGTAAGAATCATCTATCCATTCTTTGATCAGTTTATCTCCCACAGTTCCATCACATACAACCGTATTCCAGTGTTTTTTGTTCATGTGAAAGCCCGGTAAAACGCAGGAATAATTTTCTCTCAGCTCAATTGCTTTTTCAGGATTGCATTTTACGTTAAAGCGTACGGGTTTACTTTCAATTCCCGTAAGTAAAAAAGCTTTTCCTCCCACTTTAAAAACAAGTGTTTCTGTATCAAACGGAAAAGTTTCTTCAGCGCCGTTTTTCTTTATGCAGTAGTTTCTGAGTTGTTCTATGTTCATTTTCAAATGTAAAAAAATTAACCCTCCAACCTTCCAATCTTCCATCCAATAAGAATTTATCTTTGGTTTAGGAGAAAGAAACTATTAACATTCAATTCTTAATAACCTTTTTCGGAAAAGGCTGCAACCCTTGCCAGTAAAGGGATTCAGGCGGTTTTTTCCACCTTCATCAACAGGTGCTTGTTCTTAAGTCAATTGCTTGTCAACAAATTACTAACACATTATTAAAGAATTTTAGCAAAAATAAATCCGTTCGTATGCGTAAGTTTTTGCTGGTTTTTATTTTTACGATCTCTCTTAACTCTGTTTTTTCTCAAAAAGGAAAAGATGTGATAGATGCGTTAATAGAGGATGGCGAAGGGTATATGGAAGACAACCAGTACGAGAAAGCTTATTTCTGCTGGGGAAAACTTATCAGTCTTGATAAAAAGAACGAACTCTATTATAAATTAAAAAAGGGAATGTCTGCCATACACATTCCGGCAAAAAAAGAAGAAGCAATAGGTTTATTAGAAGAAGTAAGAAGCAAAGACTCTACTCACTACGCAATTTATTTTTATCTCGGAGAAGCGTATCATCACAATTATAAATTTGACCAGGCAATTACTTACCTGGACAAGTTCATTAAAGAGTATCCCGAAGCCAAAGAACGTAAAGATGCAGAAATGTATCTTGAGCAATCTGTGAATGGAAAAAAATTAACGATTACAGTAGTAGAAGGAGATATTCAGAATATAGGCGGGCCTGTAAATACTGAAGACGCTGAGTATGTTCCCGTTATTTCTGCGGACGAAACCGTTTTATTTTATACCTACAAAGGCAAAAAAAGCACAGGCGGTTTAATGGATCTGGATTTTAAAAAAGATCCTGACGGAGATTATTATGAAGATGTTTTTTTTGCTAAAAAACTAGGCGATGCCTGGGATGTGCCCAAAAGTATAAGCGATAAAATAAACACTAAGCATAATGATGCCGTGGTTGCACTTTCACCTGATGGGCAGGAACTTTATACTTTCTATTCAAACAAAAACGACGGTGGCGATCTTTACGTTTGTCATTTAACCGGCGAAGAATGGAGCGCGCCCGAAAAACTGGGGCCAAATATTAATACAAAATACTGGGAAGGTTCCTGTTCTATTTCAGGAGATGGACGGCATCTTTATTTTGCAAGCGAAAGACCAGGCGGTTTGGGCGGAAGAGATATTTACGTTTCAGAAATGCAGGCAAACGGGCAATGGGGCCCCGCTGTAAATCTTGGCCCAACCATCAACACAAAATATAACGACGATTCTCCTTTCATTCACCCCGACGGAATCACCTTGTTCTTCAGTTCCGAAGGTCATAACAGTATTGGTGGTTTTGATATTATGTATTCAATAAAAAAAGATAATAGCTGGATCTCTCCGCTCAATATGGGATATCCGCTGAATACAACAGATGATGATATTTATTATGTAATAACTGCAAAAGGAGATAAAGGATATTTTTCTTCAACAAGAACCGGTAAAGGAGAAAAAGGTTCGCATGATATTTACAAAGTGGTGCCCGGAATTTTAGGAGAAAAACCTGTTTTGGCTTTATTAAAAGGTGTTGTTTACGGAAACGATGTGCCTATGGAAGCGGAATTTCAGATCGTAAAATTAAGCAACAACGAAATTATAGGGCCGTTTCACTCCAATAAAAAAAGCGGAAGATATTTGGTTGCATTGTCTCCCAATGAAAAATACACCATTAAAGTAAGGGCAACAGATAAAGAATACCCGGCTTACGAAGAGCCTTTGGACGTTGCGCACCTTACAAAATATGTTGAGCTGGTGCGCGATTTTCATTTGGCAAAAGGTGGTTACAAAGATCCGCACGTAGATACCATTCCAACATTTAATAAATTACTTACAGATACACCTCTTGTAAAAGTAGATACACCAAAGGTTGATACACCAATAGTAGACACGCCAAAAGTTTTGCTTCTTGTCGCGATTTCCGGGATGAGATAGAACGGAATTCTTCCTTGTCTCAATCCTGGTGGTCGGGCAGCGATGTCTTCTGGAAAAATTGCCACGTGCAATTTAATTAGCACAGACTAAAAAATAGTTTTGATAAGACTGCGAATAATCTCCCGGAAAAATGGAGAGTAGGAATTTTTGCGATGCCCCCTCAGACACAAAAAAGAAGTCCCCGGAAATGAGATCGGGGACTTCCTCTCTTAAAATCTATTCTATTTCTCACGCGGCAGGA
>JACMLS010000029.1 GCA_014379485.1 Bacteroidia bacterium
ATGTGGTGATAACCAATGTTTGCAGTTACCCATCTCCAGAAAAAACTGAGTTTCATAAAACTAGATGATTCTAATGCAGCTTTTTCATAAGCCCATTCTGTATTGTCTGAAAAAGAAACGCCCGGAAAATTATGTTGAGCGTAAAAAAGATACGAGCCAATTCCGCAGGCAACTGTAAAAGGTATCAGTACAAAAAACACAAGACCCTGCCAGCCAAAAAACCAGGTTACAAAAAAAGATCCTGCAAGGTGAAGAAGAATAGCAATAAGAGAATCGAAATGTTTTTTTGGCGAACTTAAAAAAGAATTTACGCACATCCCGAAAAGGAACATACTGAAATAACCACCGAAAATTACTATTGGATGGCGTGTAGCAAGGTAAGCTCTTCGCTCTCCCTTTGTCATGGCAAGGAACTTTTTCTTTGTTACAATAGGAAAAGAACCAATGCTTGCAGAAAATAATTTTGAATTGTGTTTGTGATGATAATCGTGCGAACGTTTCCAGATGCTGGTGGGGGCAAGATTGTAAAGCCCGTAAACGGTCATTAACATTTTTGCAATAAAAGATTTATTAAGAATGGCGTGGTGCTGATGATCGTGATAAATAACAAACATGCGCACAATTAAAAATCCGGCAAAAATGCTGCACAAAAGTTTTAATGACCAGTGCGGACAAAAAAGAGTTCCAACCAATAAACTTAACCATATTACCATGGTAGAAAGCACGTGCAGCCAGCTTTTAGCGACATTTTCTTTCGCAAAAGGCCGGGTTGCAAGTATGAGTTCTTTTCCATTCAGCATAATTTTTTCTTAACTAAGGGGTGGCAATCAATCTGCAAAAGTAATCAAATTAAGGGTTTCTTGTGTTTCCATTTTTTATAAATTCAATTCACAATTAATGTGTTTGTAGAATATGCTTTTTTGATCGTTTGATGCAAAATTCTGAAATTTCATTATAAATTCAAAGGCTTTTTGTGTTTCCATCTTCTGTGGCTCCAAAGCCATAATTCAGGCGTTTGTCGAATATCTTTTTCCAAACGTTTTGTGTGAAGCTCAGAAATCTCGCCTTCACCGCTTGTTTTGGGTGTTTCACACAAAGTTTCTGCAAAAACTTCATAATATCCGCGTTTTATTTTTTTAAGGCTCACATAAACCACCGGATAATTCATTTTTCTGGCAATTTTCTCTGTTCCGTTAAAAATCGGTGTCTCCTGGTTTAAAAAAGTAGTCCAGTAAGCACCTTCAACCGGCGGTGTTTGGTCTGCAATAAAAGCCGTTGCAGTTATTTCATCCTTTTTACGGATCATTTCTCTCACCGTTTCCTTCATTGGAATTAATTTTGTGCCAAAGCGTGTGCGCATTTTCACAATCAAATTTCCGAATTTTTTATTTGTAAAAGGATGATAAATAACATACAATTGTTGTTTACAGGTAATGCCAAAAGTATTTCCGGCCCATTCCCAGTTTCCAAAATGCCCTAGAACAAGTATAACACTTTGTTTTTTTGCATTATATTTTTCAAACAGTTCAATTGTTGATGGATGAAACCTGCAATGTTGTTTCATTGATTCTTTTGAAATAACAAGCGTTTTAAAAGTTTCTAAAAAAAGATCGCATAGGTAACGGTAAAACTTTCTCGAAATTTTTTTTATTTCCTCATCGCTTTTTTCAGGAAAAGAATTTCTGAGATTTTGCAGCACCACTTTTTTCCTGTAACCTAAAACGTGATAGACAAGAAAGTAATTGAAGTCTGACAAAACATAAAATAATGGAAAGGGCAGTATGGCTGCGAAATAAATGAAGGGAAGTAGTATGTAATATCCTATTGCTGACAAGTTTGTTAATCGTTAGTCGTTTTTCGTTAGTCGTTTCGTTAGTTCGTTATTCTGTTATCGTTAGTTTTACGTTGCGGCCGTCGCGTCGTAGCGTGAAATAATTGTTTGTTGTGGTTGTTCGTTTAATTATAATATGCAAAACTACAATTTTATTACACGAAAGTTTTTGAAAGAAAAAAAGATCAATCAACAATTCCCCAGTAGCTTGCCAGGTTCCTTAACCACATTGCCGGAAAACTGAATGGGCGCAGCATTTTTACCAGTCGTGTCTGAAATCCGATTGAAGTGTTGTATAAAAATTTAAAACGCTCTGCCAGTTTTTGCATGA
>JACMLS010000274.1 GCA_014379485.1 Bacteroidia bacterium
AATATTTGATCTCAAAAGGAATTGCTGATTCACGCTTAACAGCTATCGGTTACGGTGAAACCAAACCAGTAGCTGATAATGCAAAAGCTGCGGGTAAAGCTAAGAACAGAAGAGTTGAGGTTGTAAAGAAGTAAATTTATTTCATTAAGCGAAAAGTTTTGTGCTAAAATAAAAGCGTCCCGCCTGAATTATGGTGGGACGCTTTTATTTTATAAGTAGTCTCCGGCATATCAGAATTGAACTTAGAGTTGCTGAAGAAGGATTTGGAGAAGTTAACGTTTTGACTCTACTGCGACGAGTTCTCACGTTCCAATTGAAATACTTCCACAGGAACTTTAATTGCCTGAAAGCGTTTTATTCTTCAACTGAAAAAACGCAGGAAAAAAGATTTTTTTTGAAGTTTTGAAATCCCGATAGCTATCGGGATCAAAGTTTTACAGAAAGTTGTGTTCGGAATGCGCAGGACAACAATTTTCATTGAAAGATTTCATTTCTGATTTATAATCTAAGGTCTGATTTTTTCTTTTGGGTTGCGTTCCGGATATTCCTATTTCGCCTTTAATGCGGAGAGAAATACTAAGGTTTACGTTCGCGTTTGCAAGGGAAATAAGTTTGGTTAATTTGATTATCTTAGATGCTTTCTTAAAAATATTTTAAATGAAAATGAGATTTTGTTTTTTGGTTGGTGTGCTTGGAATGGCGGCAACGATGGGATACTCCCAGCAATTTGAATGGGCAAAACATATTGGCAACAATGTTCAATCGCAAGGTTACGCTATTGCCACCGATAATTCGGGAAACGTTTACTCTACAGGATTTTCAACCGACTCCACGTTTTTTGATTTGCCCGCTGCGTTACCCAATCTTACTCCGTCAGGCTCGCAATTCGCTTACGTTACAAAAAATGATTCTGATGGCAACTATATTTGGGTAAAACAATTCAGGGGCAACGGAGCAAATTTTCCTTTGGCTATGGATGTTGACAACGCTGGCAATGTTTATACCTGCGGTTTTTTTTCTGATTCAACTGATTTTGATCCGGGCCCCGGAATTTACAAACTGGGTACCGCCGGATCTGCGCTCAATTCTTATATTTCTAAACTTGACGCTGCCGGAAATTTTGTTTGGGCAAAAAAAATTGGCAATGGAGAAAACTATCCTTTTGGAATTACCGTGGATGTTGCAGGCAACGTTTTTACAACAGGCTATTTTCAGGCAACTGCAGATTTCGATCCGGGTACAGGAGTTTTCAATCTTGTTTCTGCCGGGAGCGATGATATTTTTATTCTGAAACTAAATGCCGGCGGAAATTTTGTCTGGGCAAAAAAAATGGGCTCAACAGGTTTAGATCGTGGTCTTAGTATAGCAGTAGATGAAATGGGAAGTTTCTTTCTAGGAGGCCGGTTCAGGGGCACGGTTGATCTTGATCCGGGTGCAGGTACTACCTCTTATACTGCGGTGTTAACAAGCGATGATGCATTTATTGCAAAATTTGATACGAGCGGAAATTTTTCGTGGGCAAAACATATTACAAGTCCGGGCGATGAATATGTGAATGGTGTTGTGGCTGACGAAAACGGCAACTGTTACCTAACAGGAATGTATAATGACACTATCTATTTTGATGCGGGCGGTGCAAACGTAATGAAACTGACTAAAGGTGCTCTTGATGTTTTCCTTGCAAAATTTAGTCCATCAGGCACGCTCACCTGGGTAAAAACTTTTGGCGGAACACAGGCAGACAATCCATATTCAATAGCCTATTCGCAATCGGGTATTTATATTACCGGATCTTTTACTGATGTTGTTGATTTTGATCCGGGACCAGGGGTTTATTCTCTCACTACTAACGGAGCGCTCGATCCATTCATTGCGAGATTCAACCCATTCGGAAATCTGACCTGGGCGGTTCAATTGCCGGGTGGTTCCGATGGATATGGTATGTCTGTAGCAGTTGATACTTTTATGAATGTATACGCAACGGGTTTTTTTGAAACAACAATAGATGCAAATCCGGCAACAGGTGATACACTGAATTTTTTCTCAAAAGGCGGTGCAGGTGATCAAGACATTTATTTATTACGATTGAGCCAGGACCTTTGTGCAAGTTTAACTGCGGTAATTGACTCGCTAAACCATGTTACTTGCCTGGGGTCAGGAAACGCCATGGTGCATGCAACAGGCGGGCTTGATCCGTATACTTATGCATGGAACACGTTTCCTCCATCCGCAGACTCGCTCGCAACATTTGTGAGCGGAGGCATTTATCAACTAACCATAAGCGATTCTAATACTTGTATAAAAACGCTTTCTCTTTTGATCAATGCTCCTGACACTGCTGCAGGTTTTAATTTGGACGCAAGTCTTGTTGCTGAAGAATTTCGCCCGGCTCATGAAACCGGTGTGTGGATTGATGCATTTAACCATAATTGCACAGCTACAGGCGGGGCTTTGATTTTGGTGTTAGATACAAGCAAAGTGACTTACAATTATTCGAACCCCGGTCCTGACTGGCAAACTGCCGATACTCTTCTCTGGAATTTTGCCAGCCTTAATTATGATGCAATACATCTTATACCATACATTAATCTGATCACCGATACTTTTGCGAATTTCGGTGACACAGTTTGTTTAAAGGTATTGATAACTCCGCAAATTGGCGACCTGGATACTTTGAACAACGTTAAAGACTTTTGTTTTACAGTGATAAATGGCTTTGACCCGAACGACAAATCTGTTTACCCCGTTGGAATATGCGGACCGCGCTATGTGGAAAATGATCAGCGTCTTACTTACACGGTGCGTTTTCAGAATACCGGTAATGGAAACGCAATCAATATCCACGTGCTTGATTCACTGGATCCGGATCTTGATTTGGGTTCATTAAAAGTGGTTGCACAAAGTCATCCAATGATAACAAAAGTGTTACCGGGTAATGCTCTCGATTTTCGTTTTGATAACATACAACTACCAGACACCAACAACAACGAACCGGGAAGTCATGGTTATGTAATTTACGAAATCGATCCGCTGCCTGGTGCGTTTGACGGTACTGCTGTTACAAACAAAGCAAACATTTATTTTGACTATAATCCCGCCATTATTACCAACACAACATTGAATACCTTAGTGGCCGCTTTGCCCGCAGATTGTAATGTTACTTTGGATGTTGCCCAGCACAGAGAGTGGTTGCTCAGCATTTTTCCAAATCCTGCCAAAGATTTTTTTACAATAGAGAATATTTCTGCAAACTCAATAATAAAACTCTACGATTTCAGCGGAAGATTAATCCTGACTCAAAAAGCAACCGCAACAAAACAAACTATCAGCACAAACAATTTACAAAACGGAATTTTTTTAGTGGAAGTGATTGATGAAACTGGCGAACGAAGTTTTCAGAGAGTAATAATAAATAAATAAAACTGATTTTTACTTCCGCGAGAATCGAACTCCAAACACTCTAACCGACAACAGATTAAAAATTTCTTCAAGCGCTTCAAACATTCCTAAAAAGCAAAAGCGACTGAAATTCAGTCGCTTCACTATCAAGTAGCCCGTACGAGAATCGAACTCGTGTTTCGTCCGTGAAAGGGACGCGTCCTAACCCCTAGACGAACGGGCCATGCTTTTACCATCAATTTATCCACTGTAGCTCAAAGAGCAGAGGCGGAAATTTGGGAGGGCAAATGTAGTACTTTTCAATTAAAAAGAAAAGGAATTTTAAAAAATAAGTTCTTTTACGCTAAAATACTGCTCGCCCCCTGATTCAATTTGAAGCAATAACCTGCCATTTTCAGAAACATCGCTGATCCAGCCCCTTATTTTGTCTCCGTTTGGCAGAGAAAACTCTCTTTCGGTACCCAGGTAAAGAAGGTGCGAAAGGTATTCTTCCTTTATTTTACCAGCTCCTGCAAACTTTAATTTCAGGTACCGTGCCTCTGTTTTACTGCATAATTTTTCCATTACTGTATCAACAGAAAACTCGTTTCCGGCAATCAGTTTAAGCGAGTTTGCCTTCTCATTCAGGCCACCAAAATCTTGCTGGTTAATGTTTAAACCAATGCCAATTACAGTGCTTATGATCTGGTCTTCTCTTAGTATGTTTTCAATGAGAATTCCTGCAATTTTTTTTCCATCCACATAAATATCGTTTGGCCATTTGATCATTACCTTTTGCTCCGGGGACAGCAAGTCTGTCAGTAAGTCATACAAAGCAAGAGAAACCGTCATACTTAAGAGGAAAGAATTGCCCGCGTTTAAAAAATTTGGGTGGTACACTATACACATGGTTAAATTCTTGCCATGCTCTGCAAGCCACGTGTTTCCTCGCTGTCCGCGGCCCTGCGTTTGTTTTTTGGTACAAATAACAGTGCCTTCGGGTAATTTAACAGCCTTTAACAGCTCAATGGCATGGGTATTGACCGAGGGAGACTCAGTAAGTTCTATCAGATTTTGACCGGTAAACAGAGTATTAAGCATAACAGGCAATTGTTCCCAAAAGAATTAATTATTTTTGTGCGACGAAATCCTTTGATCCGACAACAAAATTAAATTTAAAAAAAGGATTTTACTCAAATTAATTTTATGGCAAAAAAATCAGCTAAAAAAGCTATAGCGAAGAAAGCTCCTGCAAAAAAGAAAAGTGCAACTAAAAAAACTGTAAAAAAGGCTCCTGCTAAAAAAGCGGTCGCGAAAAAAATCAGTTCAAAAAAAGTAACTGCAAAAAAAACACCTGTAAAAAAAGCAGGCGTAAAAAAAGCGGCTGTTAAGAAAGTTCCTGCAAAAAAAACTGTAGCGAAAAAAACAGCAGTAAAGAAAACAGCAGTGAAAAAAGCGGTGGCAAAAAAAGCCGTAGCAAAAAAAGCAGCTCCGAAGAAAATTGCAGTTAAAAAAGTTGCAACTAAAAAAGCAGTTGCTGAAAAAAAGCCGGCAATAAAAGAAATTGAAAATAAAATTTCTGAACAGATCACCCCTGCAGAAACAGCTCAGTCTGGAAATAAACAGGAAGTAAAAACTGAAACGGTTACTCCGGCAAAAAAAGAAGCGCTTCAGTATAACACTGAGAAAAAGAAAGTGAAAACGGGCGAAAAAAAATCTCTCAAATCAAAAAAGAAAAAAGAAGAAAAACCAAGACCCGAAGCAAAACAGGCAGCTAAAATAGAGGGCGAAGGTACTGCGGTAACGCTTGTAAATGCCATTATAGAAGGAATACATGAAAAAAAAGGTAAGAACATTATTGTGCTTGACCTTAGTAAAATTCAGAACAGGGTAAGTGATTATTTTGTTATTTGTGAAGCTGAATCAACTATACACGTAGAATCTATTGCCAGTTCTGTTGAGGACGAAGTAAAAAAGAACCTGGATGAAAAACCATTTCATACAGAAGGCTGGGAAAACTCTCAATGGATTTTGATGGATTATGTAAATGTGGTGGTACATGTTTTTCAATCTGAAGTGAGGGAATTCTATAACCTTGAAGGAATGTGGGGCGACGCAGAGATCACAGAAATATCCTGATCACAAAACCCGCGTTTTGTTACAGATCCTTATGAAAACAAGAGGATCAGTTATCAAAAAAATAGCTATATTTATTAATTGAAATTTTAAGAACCAGATAAGAAATGAGCGAGGAGAATAAAAATACAGATCAGCAACCGAACGAACATAAAAACCCGGTAAATCTGAATACTGATAGCGGAGATAAAAAGGAACAACCGGGC
>JACMLS010000275.1 GCA_014379485.1 Bacteroidia bacterium
CAAGGCCATTCGCCAACTGAAAGCTTTTCCTATCGCGCAGTCAGCCCCTCATGCCGGAAAACTATCTTTCGCACCGAATGGCCGGCTACAGCGCACACGGCGGTCCAAGCGTTTTGATTTCGACATAAAAAAATGACTTTTATCTTGACGCGTATACGATAGCTATGGGGATAGTGTTACTAAGTGCTTTTAGTGGTGAAAAAGAATTTAATCTTTCTTCTTTTCTTCTTCTTTTTCTTTTTCTTTTTTCAAAGCAAGCTCCTGCGATAGAATTTTATTTTGTTTTTGCAGTTTAGATACCACAACAGATAAATGCAACAGGTAAATTAAAATTACAAAGATCACCCCCGTAAAAACAAGGTTAGGCGGGTCTTTAACACCTAGTAAATTCGCAAAAACTTCCAGCCCGTTTCTCCAGAATGAAAAAATAACAAGAATAAGGGTACACACGATCCAGCTGATCGAGTATTCTTCGCGTAACTTCCCTTTTATTATCAAATAAGCAATATAGGTCAGAAACAGAATGCTGACTGCAATGGCAATGATCTGTATTGTTTCCATATTTTACCTGCTGTTACGCTGCAGAAGCGGGTTTTTTTATCAGGATTAGTTTTTTGAAGTTCTCATAAATGTAAAAAAAATGGCAAGCGAAACTTTAAACATATAATACACTGCAGAAAAAGAATTGATACTTGAAACTCCGCCTTGTCTCTCTCTCATTTCAACAGCAACCTCCCCTATCTTTAATCCTCTTTTACTGAACAAAATAATTGCTTCTGGCTCCGGGTACTCATCAGGATAATATTCGTAAACAATTTCAAGTGCCCTGCGGTTCATCATTCTAAAACCAGAAGTGCTGTCGTGAATTTCTATTCCTGTAAATAATTTGTTCAGCCATTTAAAATATTTTATTCCTGTTCTCCGTATCATAGAACTCTGAAATCCTTTTTTATCAAGATACCTGCTTCCGATTACAACATCTAAAGAATTTTTTTTTAAGTGATCAGACAGCAACGGAATAAATTCTGCCGGATGTTGCCCGTCTCCATCTACCTGTACTGCAAAATCAAAATCGTTGTCAAATGCATATTTAAAACCGGTTTGTACTGCGCCCCCAATGCCTAAATTTACAGGCAGGTGTAAAGCAACACAATCAACAACGTCAATGATCTCTGCGGTGCGGTCTTTAGAACAATCATTTACAACAACAGCAATAATTTCAATTCCGCATTTTTTTGAAATAGCATTTATCTCTGCCACCACTCCTGCAATAGAATTTTCTTCGTTATAGGCCGGTATGACTGCTGCAATTTTCAACGTGTAATTTTTTTAAAAAATAAAATTAAGTAAACAGAGACAGGAAAAATAAGAAGAATAAATTTTTTTTAAAAATCCGGGGTTAATATCCCTGATAATAACATGGGGCCAAGCAGATTTGTACTGCTTTGTTCTGCAAAAAGCAATAAATTACAATAAAAAATCAAAGGCGAAAAAAAATTAATGTTAAAATTTTCTTAATGACTGTTTATTCATTTTTATTTACTTGCTTTGCCGCCTTTTTCAGGAATAACACAAAGATGAGCATTGTCATTTTTAAGAGTGAAAAAGCTGTTTTTTTATGTAGAAAAAAATTCATCGTACATTTTTTCTCATTCGTCATCTTATTAAAATTATTACAAGAAAATATTGTTTAATCTTATTAAAATTATTATAAA
>JACMLS010000276.1 GCA_014379485.1 Bacteroidia bacterium
AAAAAATTGTTGTAGTAAATTTATTGCTGTGAATAAAATATTCTGATGTTCAAAAAAACCCTTATACTTTTTTTCTTTTTGCCCCTGCTTTTCAGTGCACAAAACGCCCTTGTTTTTAACGGAGGTTTTGCTGTAATTAACGGTGGCACAGGCCCCGGCTCAGGATCAGGAAACGGAATCTACGTAGTGGTAAATCAAACAGCCACTACAGGTATCACACGACTTGCAGGAGGAGGTGGAATTATTTCTGAGAGCCAGTTTAATTATGTAAAGTGGCTGAACTCTGCAACTACCGGAGCGTTTCTGGTTCCGTTTTATAAAACATCTGCTGCCACAGATTATATTCCGTTTACTGTTACAAAAACATCGGGCGCGTTTGATATGATGCTTTCTACCTGGGGAACCCCCGCTGCCAATACCGCGCTCGCTATTGCAAACGGAAACACATTAGGAACCGCAAACGGGGTTTACCCAACTGCAAGTAATTTATGGAGTGTTTACGGAGGTTCTTCTGCTACTGCGGTAGACAGATGGTGGGATGTGAATGCTGCAGGTACAATTAACGGAACCATGACTTTTTCTTATATGGGAGCTGAGAATACGCCGGCCCTTGCTGTTGTAAAAGCACAGGTATGGAAAAATGTCGGAGGAACTTATCAGTGGGAAGTTCCTGTTTACAACACGAGCAACGCAGGTTTTATGGGCGCAGGTGCCGGAAACACAAGTTTAACAGCAAACACCGCGCTTACCGGCTTTTGGCTCTTGATTGATCAGACTTTGATCCTTGAAAACACTGTTGTAAATTCTGATATGACCTGCTCTGATAATTTAGCAAAAATCAACTGGACTTCTGAGAACGAAAACGGCATTGACCATTACGTTGTTGAGAAATCTCAGGACGGAATAAACTATTTTTTCCTTTCTGCATTGGCGGCTCAGTCTCTTAGCTGTCAAAGTGGATGCGGCATTTTTAATTATAATTATAACGATCCGGCAGCTTCTTCGGGTTATTATTACAGGTTAAGTGCGGTTAAAACCAACGGAGAAACAAATTACATAAAAACCTTTCAGAATTCATGTGCAGATGCATTGCCTCAAACCGAAATTAATTTTTACTCGTACGGAGACAACGGTTACATGGCCATTCAAAACCGCAAGGCCGGAAATTATAACTTAAAATTATTTGATGCGCAAGGCAAACTTGTGTTAGAAGACAATAAATACCTGGAAAAGGGAAGTAATACTTTCAGCTACAATCTTTCTTTTCTTGCCGAAGGAGTGTATGTTTCAAGAATTACCAGTGAAGAAACTTCTGTTCAGAGAAAGTTTGTGATCACCAAATAACAATTAGCTTTTTACCATTGCTGCAACTGCTTTTACCCACACCGGGTTGGCGTTTAAACTTTCCACCCATTCAAACCGTTCACCACCTGCATGCATAAAAATTTCGCGGTATTCTGTTCCTATCTCGTAAATAGTTTCGAGGCAATCTGCAACAAAGGCAGGTGAGAGTACAAGAATTTTTTTATTTCCTTTTGCAGGAAGTTCTTCCATTACTTTATCTGAATAAGGTTTTAACCAGCCATCATCTAAACGACTTTGAAATGAAGTAGTACTTTTTTCTGCGGGAATATTTAATTTTTTTATCAGTTGCCGCGTAGTTTCAAAACAGGCAGCCCGGTAACAATACTGGTTGTTCTTAGAGATTTTATTACAGCAATCTCCCATTTTACACGTGTTGCCACCGTAATGTGCAGATGCTTTTAAAATTTGTCTCTCAGGCAAACCATGGTAAGAAAAAACAAAATGGTCAAAATCATTTACATTGAATTTTTTTGCAACTTCCTGCCAGGCATCATAAAACAAAGGCTCATCGTAAAATTTATTGATGATCTTAACTGAAGGTGTTACCTCCCACGATTTTATAATTCTTAAAACTTCCTCAACAGAAGAACCTGTACTTGACGACGCGTACTGTGGATACATAGGAAGAACAATAATTTCGCTCACTTTTTTTTCTTTGAGTTTATTCAAAGCAGTTTCAAGCGACGGAGATTGATAACGCATTCCCAACTCAACAAAATAATTTTCTCCCAATTCGTTTTGCAATTTTTCTTTCAACGCGTTTCCATGAATTAAAAGCGGAGAACCTTTTTCTGTCCAGATTTTTTTGTAAAGCCCCGCAGATTTTTTTGCGCGAAACGGAACGATAATAAAGTTGACAAGAAAAAATCTTCCAATGGGAGAAATATCAATTACTCTTCTGTCATTTAAAAACTGTGTAAGATATTTTCTAACGTCAGAAGTTGATGGGCTATCTGGTGTTCCGAGATTAACTAAGAGAATTCCTTTCATAAAACTTAAACTATCTTTTACCACTAAGAACACTCAGGGCCACTATCCCGATAGCTATCGGGATCACTAAGCAAAATTACATATGCAAACTTCTTTTTCCCGTTGCGTCGAGCGCAGCTTCTTTCATTGCCTCAGTAAATGTTGGGTGAGCGTGGCACATACGCGCAATGTCTTCTGCGCTGGCACGGTATTCCATTGCAACAACTGCTTCTGCAATCATATCTGCAGCGCGTGGCCCTATCATGTGTACGCCAAGAATTTCGTCTGTGGCATCGTCTGTAAGAATTTTTACAAAACCATCAAGATCCATTGAAGCGCGTGCACGTCCGCTTGCGCGAAAAGGAAAATTACCAACCTTATATTTTTTTCCCTGCTCTTTCAATTGCTCTTCAGTTAAACCAACCGATGCAACTTCTGGCCAGGTATAAATTACACCGGGTATTAAATTGTAATTAATGTGCGGATGTTGCCCTGCCATTAATTCGGCAACAAACACGCCCTCTTCTTCTGCTTTGTGAGCAAGCATGTGACCTTTGATTACATCGCCAATTGCGTAAATTCCGGCAGCACTTGTTTCAAGGTGCTCGTTTACTTCTATTTTTCCGCGGTTGTCTAATTTCACGCCTGCTTTTTCAAGACCCAGGTTATCTGTATATGGTCTCCTTCCAACAGCCATTAAACAATAATCTCCTTTTAATTCTACTTTTTCTCCTTTACTGTTTTCTGCAGTTACTGTTACTTCGTTTTTTACAGTGTTAACACCGGTAACTTTATGCTTCAGATAAAATTCAAATCCCAGTTCTTTTTTCAACACGCGCTGTAATTCTTTTCCAAGTGCCTTATCCATTCCTGCAATAATGCCATCCATAAATTCAAGCACAGAAACTTTAGAGCCTAAACGTGCATACACAGAGCCAAGTTCCAAACCAATTACACCGCCACCAATGATCATTAAGTGTTTCGGAACTTCTTTTAATTCCAACGCTTCTGTAGAGGTGATGACTCTTTTTTTATCAACTACAATTCCTGGTAAAGAAGAGGGCTTGGACCCAGTTGCAATAATTGTTTTTGCTGTTTCAACCTGCTCTTTTTTTCCATCGGCCGCAGTTATTTCAATAGTATTTTTATTTACAAAAGATGCGTGACCTGTGAGTACTGTAATTTTATTTTTCTTCATTAAAAAATTTATTCCTTCGCAAGTCTGTTTTACCACATCTGCCTTACGTTTTATCATTTGTGCCAGATTCACTTTCAGATTTTTCAGCTCAATACCATGCTCGGCAAATTTATGCTCTGCAGCGTGGTAATGTTCAGATGAATCGAGCAATGCTTTTGAAGGAATGCACCCAACGTTAAGGCAAGTGCCGCCAAGCGTAGAATATTTTTCTATGATAGCTGTTTTAAATCCTAATTGTGCGCAGCGTATTGCAGCAACATATCCGCCGGGTCCGGAGCCGAT
>JACMLS010000277.1 GCA_014379485.1 Bacteroidia bacterium
CTTTGCGGCGTTTGGCGATGCTTTTACCAGAGATTATTATTCTCATCAAAATATTACGTTCCTGCACAATTCAGGTTCGTCTCTGATGGCTGGAGTGGGTTGGTATAAAAAATATTTTTCTGTATCTGTTGGTTTTGGTCCCGGCAGATTCAAAAGTTATCACGATAAAATACTTCCACTTGTTCCCCCTGCAGAACATTCTGTTATTATTCATGAAATTGTGAGGGGAGATGCTTTTTGCAGTTCGGTACAACTGAGTCTTCATTTAAAATCTGTTGGTTTGTCTTGCCAGGCAGTTCATTTTTACAATCAAAAATTGAATAATACTTTTTTTTTAGTTGGAATTGAATTAGGGATATTACGGGACCATTATGGGAATTAATTGCAGATTAAAATTATGAGAAAAATAATTCCGATAGTAATTTTTATTTTCTTTTTTGCAGGAAAATATTTTTCGCAGGATTATTCTTTTACAACTCAAAAAGATTCTCTTAACAAAAAAAATAAATTCTCTATGGCTGATTTCGGCGGAAATGTGTTTTTTGGAACAGGTTTAGCAGGAAATCGATTGGATGCAACAGGTGTTCTTGGTCTAAACTCTTCTGTTCGTTATAAATTTCATACACTTACCTACTTTAATTTTTTGGGCCGGTCTTCATTACGGATTGATAATTCTCAGGCTTATTTCCATCCGTACGGAATCAGATGTTGGGGAATAATGTATAGTGCCGGATATTATGGAAGCAGATTCTATTGTTCGGCAGGTATGGGGTATGGTGAATTTCTGATCTTAACTGAGAAAAAAATTCAGAACGGATACAGCTACCCTTTTACAATTGCAAAAGATCATTATGTGGGTAGTGGTTTGTTTGGTGGAGCGCAAATTGGTTTTCACGGGCGCTATGTCGGGTTTAAGTTGCAGTATATTTATGGCTCATCAAAGGCAACTTATTGTTACGGTGTTTTAGCAGGCATAGAATTTGGTTTGTTTAATTTTAAACGATAAAAGAGATTCGTCGTTCCATTTGCTCATGAATTTATTTCGTTTTCATTAAAACAATAAATTGCTGATCAAATTCAAAACACAAACAATCTTAAATAATTTTAATAGATCAACCGGACAGTTTTGCCCATTCCTCTTTACATTTATTTATCCAGATCGCTGATTTACCTTTTTCTTGCCTGCTTAATTGTTCAGACTCTGCTACCACATCATAAAAAATGCTTGTTGCATCCTCTGTGCGGTTTTGGCTTAGTAAAAAACCACCGTAATTATATCTTGCTTCGTAATTAGAAAAACGATGATTCATTGCCTTGTATTGTTTTTCTGCAAGATCAAATTTGCCTGTATTTTCCAGTGCAAATGCGTAAAATAAATTGCTCTGGCTTTTCGAAAAATCTATTGTGTTAAGCACTTTTGGGGCAATCAGAATAATGTCTTCAAGCCGTCCGGTATTGTGATAAGCTTTGATCAGTTGTTTTATTACATGTTCATTATCTGAAAAAATACCTTTTAATGCAGCCTCATACAATTCAATTGCTTTTTCATACATGCGGTTTTCCAGATAGGCATCAGCGAGCGCAATACGATTTGCAAAAGTATCAGAGAATTTAAATTTTTTTTCAAGGTCGCTGAGTCTTCCTCCCGGGTTAACAATGCTTGCGGCTGTTGATTGTATGGAAGATACGTGATGCCTTTTTACGATCTCTGTAAATATATAGGCAAGGCAACCAATAAGCGGTAAAAAAACAATGATCCAGATCCATTTTTGCTGGTTGCCTTTGCGGATAGAATGAAATACACAAATTGCCTGAAAAATCAGAACGATGTAGTAATAATTATAAAATCCCTCAAAAAGACCGAACATAAGTAAAATCGAAATTTTGTATTCAGGATAAAGATAAAAAAGTATTTTAACATTTAACCCTCGTTCTTTTTTGAAGAATTGTTTTATAGTTGATGCCCTTTGTACTTAAATTAATCAATCTCAGTTTTTTTTTCTTACATTTCACTATTCATTCGTGGTTAAAATGAAAAAACTTCTTTTAGTAATTCTTGTTTTTAGTTTGTGCGGAAAGATTTTTTCTCAGAACGATTCTGTTTCTAATAAGGATACTACGAAAGAAAAAAAATCGCAGGTCACTCCCTACACTTTTAAAGATGCGAGGAAAAATTTTAAGGAAAGACATAAAAAATCTCATGGGCAGTTTATTTTGCAGGTTGATACAGTTCCACAGAAGGATTCAGTAAGCAACTATGCGGTAAACAATGTTTCAGAAAAAACAAAGTCAGGTGCAGGTTTGTTTGTTGGTTTGGGAAACGGCGGTGATGAAAAAATTAATTGGGCAGCTGTGGCAATTGCGGGCAGTTTTCATTATAAGTGGCATACAGTAACTGCATTTGGCCACATGGCTTCAAAGCGTGGCGAATCAGATTCTCATTTTTCCGGAAGTTATGATGCCATGCGAATATCTTCGGGAGGAATTATTTATGGTCCCGGTTTTTTTAAACCTAAATTTTTTGTAAGCTGTGGTATTGGTATAGGTGGGTTCAGCAGTTATAAGGGGCATCTTATTTATCATGCGGGAAGTGCGCCTGGTGGAAGCCCCAAACTCGTTTCAACCACCCGCGAAGCCACAGGTTTTTGTGCCGGATTGCAGACTGGATACGGCAGAGAAACTGTGAAATTTACAATTGCCGGTTTTATAAATACCACCAGCAATTATTACACCTATTCCGTTCTCTTTGGCCTATCGTTCAGAATTTATAACGGTGAACCAATCAAACTTTATAACGGAGAGTGATTTTAATTCCGGCTCAATTTTGATAAATTTGAATCAAATGAAAAAACTTCTTTTAATATTTTTTGTTTTTAGTTTGTTTGGAAAAATCTTTTCGCAAAACGATTCTATTGTAAAGAATAATGAGAGCGAAGAGAAGAAAACCCTTAAGGATAGTCTTAAAAAAAATAAATTAGTAATGAACGGCTTTATAGGTGGCGGATTTGGTTGGTACAAAAGCTCCCGCACACAATTTAGCCAATCGTTTCCAATGAGTTTTTTGCTCAATGGTACTTTTAAAATTCATTATGGTCCCGCCACAGTTTTGGCCTTTTCGCAAATTATGCATTTGAAAGGGTCGTATAATTATTTTGCAAATGTTAATTCTAATGGACTTCTCTTTGGGCCAGGATTTTATCGTGAGAATTTTTCATGTGCCTTTGGAGTTGGTTTTGGTGCAATGCATTCAAGAGAATATTTTACCGGCGGAGCATTTTCTGCAAGTCATATTAATGCAGCATCTTCAAGCCGGATTTATGAATCTGCTGGTTGGAGTTCAGGATTTTACATGGCATTTAAAGGTCCCCAATATGCAAGGTTTTCTATGCAATGCAATATTGTTCGTACACGGGCAACTGGTTTTACAGGCCTGGTTATTTTGGGCTTCGAGTTGGGTAAACAACAACTTTTTTCACGAAACGGTTCTGTTTCTAAAAAAGACACCTCAGCCATTTATAAAACAAACAATCCAAAAAAAATGAATTCGGGTTTTAGTTTGTTTCTTGGCGGTGGAACTGGTGGAGATAGATACGCTCGTGGGGGTTCCTGGGGTATAGCCCCTAACTATCATTACAAATGGAATTCATTTACTATGTTTTATTACATGGCCACTAAAAAAGGAAATGATTCTTATGGAAATTACAATGTTACGAGAATAAACTCAAGCGGTTTTCTTTATGGACCGGGTTTATTCAGACCAAAGTTTTTTTTAAGTGTTGGTGTTGGGGGCGGTTTTTTTACCCGTTATTCTTCTTATTTGGCTTTAAACGGTCAGAGTGCAGTCGCAAAAGGCAGTTCGGCCAGTCTTTGCTTTGGGTTAATGACTGGTGTTGGGGGTAAAAGAGTTAAATTCTCAATCGCTGGTTTTTATTGTAACAGAGGCCCTTTTTATTCTTATGCTACTTATTCAGTTTTGGCCGGCCTGTCGTTAAGGCTTTATTCCCCTAAATGATTTTAATTCTGGTTCAATTTTTGTAAATTTGAATCCAATGAAAAAAGCAGTCCTTATATTATTTCTGATTGGAATTTCATATTTCCTCCCCGCACAAAAATTCTCTAAAGTAGATTTTGATTCCATAAAAAAAACTTTTTCTGCTGATACTAATCTTTACAATAAACTTGTTGAGCGTTTGGTAAAATTAGATTCTACCTTAACGGAAGATGATTATTACCTGATTTATTACGGACAGGTATTCTCAAAAAAATACGATCCCTACAATGGGGGAGAGGAGATTGAAAAGTTTAACGAAGAATACGGAGCCGGAAAATATGCTGACGCCTCATTGATAGGTGAGAAAATTCTGAAACAAAATCCTGTTAACCTTACTTTGCTATACAGAACCGCAAACTGTTTTCGCGAAACCGGTAATGTTTTAATGAAACGCAGATACAACCGC
>JACMLS010000278.1 GCA_014379485.1 Bacteroidia bacterium
ACATAATATTAAAATTATCTTGACGCATATTCGTAGCTAATAAATATGCTATTTGTTTTTGTGAAAGACAGAAAGCCTATACTTCTAAATTATTTTTTCCAGGTGTCTTTAAAAATAATTTCTGCCTGCGTTCCGTTGGCAGATGTAAAACTAACTTGCGCTCTTAATTGAGTACATAACATCTTTACAAGTTTTAAACCCAGCGTTTTTGTTTTGCTCAGGTCAAACTGTTCAGGAAGCCCTTTGCCGGAATCGCGTACTGTAAGTTTAAAAGTATTCTCTTCCTGTTTTTCTATTGTAATTTCAATCAGCCCGCCCTTATCAGTAAAAGCGTATTTGAGTGAATTGGTTACGAGTTCATTTATAATTAAGCCAAGCGGAATGGCTGTATCCACATCAAAAGTAATTTCGGGTGCAGTTATTTTAATGTTTACTTCTGTGTCTCTTTTAAATCCGGCAGAAATTTCTTTGGTAAGTTGCTCCAGGTATTCCTGAAAATTAATGCGGTTAAGGTTTTCGTTCTGGTAAAGCATTTGGTGTATGAGCGCCATAGATTTTACCCTGTTGCGGCCTTCTTTCATAATGGCTTTCAATTCTTCGTTTTCACTGTCGCCACTCTGTAAACTAAGTAAACCCGATATTACCTGCAGGTTGTTTTTTACGCGATGATGTATTTCTCTGAGTAAAGTATCTTTTTGTTGAAGAGAAGTTTTTAAGGCAAGAGACTGCTCCAGAATGGTTGCGGTTTGTTTGCGCACTTCTGTTTTAAGAAGTAACTGTGTTTTTCTGTATTGCCTTGTACGGATAATAAAAACAGCAGAAATGATCATAAACATCAGAACAACAAGTAAAATAAAAAACCAGGCTTGCAGATAAAATGGTTTCAGCACTTTTATGTTTATGTCAATTTGGTCTGACCATAAACTATTTACTGCCTTTACTTTAATGTGCAGCAAATGCTCTCCATAAGGTAAACTGCTTATGCTTAGTGAGTGCTCGGTAGAATAAACCCAGTCATCATTTACGCCGTCAATTTTATAAGCGTACAGATTTTGCTCTGCGTAATTGTAATTCAATAAAACATAATCAAGCGTAAATAATTTGTCATCGGGTTGCACACTAATTTCGCGTGTATTCAGCAATTCAGAAGTTTTGTCTATAAGCTTACCCGAGTCGCGGTCAAACTGCACAAAAGAACTTATAACGAAGGGTGCTGTTAATTTACTATTGTCTTCCGTAAAATCTCCGGGATCAAAGGAGGTGACACCATTCAATGATCCGAAATAAAAAAAACCGTTTGTGTTTTCATAATGAGAGATCCTGTTAAACTCATTGTTAGAAATTCCATCTTCTGTCAGGTAGGTTTTTACTTTCAGTGTTTTTGTGTTTAAGCACATTAAACCATAGTCGCTGCTGAGCCAAAGGTTGTTACGTTTATCTTCGTGTAATGCGTAAATGGTGTTGTCACTCAGACCATCTGCTCTGGTAAATATTTTTTTGTTTCCGTTTTTTCTCTCCCATTTTATAAGGCCTTGTGCGCTGGCAATCCATAAATTTTCTGAAGCGTCTTCGTGTACAGCATGAAAATTATCTGCGGGTAAAAAGTAAGGTTCTTTTTGTGTTGAAGAATAGCAGGCGGTTATTCCCTTCTGCAGATCTAAAGTAAATAAACCTGCGTTAGAACAGATCCAATAAATAGTATTCGTTTTGTCTTTTGTAATAGAAATAATAAAAGCAGTTTTTAATTGACTGAACTGATTGTATTTTTCAAAAGGAATAAATGAATTGTTTTTGTTGTCAAAAAAAATAAGTCCTTCTTCTGTACCTGCAATATAATTTTCATTTTCAAATTTGCAGAGGCACCAGACCCGTACTCCCTTTTTGCTGATACGGAGTGGTGTTGCAGTACCGTTAAGCGTATTTATTTTGTTGAGGCCGTAAAAACATCCTTGCAATAAGTTTCCCTTGCCATCAGCTTCTATGCAGGTAAAGCCTCCGAAATTTTTTTCGTTGCTGCAGGTCGTACGGTCAGTTGCAAGGTAATTAGTACACATTCCCTTCGCTTCGTTGTTTGCGTACAACCTGTCATTAAATACAAGCAGGCCACGAAAACTGTTCTGGTTATCTTCATTAAACTGCGGAATGGTAAAGTAATTTTTGAATTTGTTTTTATTAATGATGATCTTGTACAAACCAAAATTATTTCCGATCCACATTTCATTATCTTTTTCCTGGTACACCGCTCTAAGGTTTCCTGACAGGTCTTTAAAACCTTTTTCAATAAAATCAGTGATCAGGGTTTTGTTTTTATCAAATAACTTTCCCTGTCTCCAGATAATACTGTCAATTTCTGTGTCCATTATAAAGTCAATTGCTGAGCTATCGTGTACCGGGAGTTCTTCTTCTTTTATAGAAGTAATAGTGAATGGATAGCTGAGGTAAAAAGTTCTTGGAGAGCGGCCGTAAATGTTTTCCCAAAACAAAAATCCTTTGCTGCGACGGCCGTGAGAAGCAATTTTTATTTTGAAATTAAATTTTTGTGAATGAAGAATTTTGAAAGTGCTGTCTGTTTCAATAAGCACACTGTCTTTTGAAACAAAAAATAAGCAGTTTTTCGGACCAAC